>MNYO01000052.1 GCA_001873165.1 Candidatus Gracilibacteria bacterium CG2_30_37_12 | reverse complement strand
TGTTACAATTTGTCGTACATTCCAGAAACTACTGGTTATACCTTCATCTTTCATAGAAATAACACCGAAAAAAGAAGTTCCGTAAAGAAGGAAAATACTTCCGATAACCATAATCTTGAGAGATCGTTTCATATAGTTGAAAATTTAAATAGTAGAAATTTATAAAAATAATATAAATTATTCACCTTAAGACAAGCTTAATTATCCGTTGGTTTCTATGAAATGTAAATCATATTTCTCTTGTAATCCTTTTGTATAAAGGAGCTGTCCAGATGTTGTAAATATAATTCCTTCCATATTATTTTGTTCTATGAGACGAATTCCCTCGGAAACTGGAGCATTGAAAACACTTTTAGTGAATCCGTCAGAACTCGCACATTCGGGAGAAATAAGTGTCACACTGATAATCGCATTTTCATTTCATCCAGTCAACGGATTTACCAAATGATGGTACTTTTTCTCGGCGATATCCCACTTTCGTTTGTAGCTTCCAGAAGTCGCAATAGCAGTATTTTTAAGATTCAGTGAAGCGATGATTTCTTGGGTAAAAGGATTTTCTACTCCGATAATCCAGCCACCGTCTCATTCTTCATTGGTTCCGCTCGCATATATATCTCCTCCTGCGTTAACGAAGAAGTCATCGTACCCAAAGAGACGAATCAGTAAAGCAGCTCTATCTACTGCCCAACCCTTGGCGATTCCACCGAAGTCCAATGTTTGTCCTGGTTGAAGAGTGATAATATCCCCCTCGATTTGAATAGCTTCAAAGTTCGTATCAACCACTCATCCTTGTGATCTAAAATCTCACTCGTCAAAAGAATGGGAATATCCAAGTTTCGCCACCGAAACGAGAGGATTGAAAAAACCATTTGTTTTCTGGTACATCTTTCGAGAAACCTCCATAAGTTCGAGGAAACGTTTCGAGACACTCATTTTCTTGTGAGTATTCAGAAGGCCCAAACTTGACTCTGGGAGAAATCGTGAGAACTCTTGTTCGATAGAATAAAAGTAATCAAAAACATATCCTATTCGTTCCATTGTTTTTACGTCATCGGAAATAATAGTTATCTCGATAGCAGTACCCAATAATTTACGAGTTTCAGAATGACGCATAAAAGAAGAAGATATAAATAAATATTATAGGCAATATACATACAAATCTTAAATCCACCTTAAGAAGTAACATATTGTCATTCCGAGTGGAATGACAAACAATTCTATTTCTGTACTTCTCGAAGCACTTTTTCTGCATGTCCATTCACCTTCACATTACGCCACGCTTTTATAATACCACCAGTATTGCTCAAAAGAAAAGTAGATCGAATCACTCCAATATACGTCTTCCCATAATTTTTTTTCTCACCGATTATCTCAAATTGATGATGGAGTGTCTTATGAATGTCGGAAATGAGATCAATTCCGAGATGACAATCGTCATGAAATTTCTTGTGGGATGCACTATCATCCGCAGAAACTCCAATCACTTGAATACCAAGACTGGAAAAATCTTCCCTCAGTTTTGTAAAAGACTGTGCTTCCAGAGTACATCCAGGAGTATTGTCCGCAGGATAAAAGTACAAAATAGTCCGAGGAGTTTGTAGGAGAATAGATTCTAAACTCTTCATTTCCGTCACTCCGTTCGGATGAACGAGTGGATATATAGCGATTCACATAATTCGGTAGATTATAAAGTAACTCCCGAGTATAGATTTTTTCTCGGAATTTGCAAAAGAAAAATCCCGAGGTCTCTTTTGAAGAATCTCGGGATTTTATTCAGAGGTTACAAATGTTTTTTTATTTTGTCATTGTCATTTAGAGACCGGTCTCCAATAACCGAATCTTACGATATTCCCGTTATCACACAAACTCAATCAACTTCGAGACTGGTCTCCTGGTTACTTCATCGCGTTATAGAGAGCCTGAATTTCGGAGTCGGAAAGGAATAATTATTTAGCAAACATTTTAATGTCATATATACCATATTGAACAGTACCATCATCCATCTGAATTCTTGTTCAATTATTGCCATCATCTCGTAACCAGAGATCGCGAGCATTCCAATGGGAAATCGGATATCAGCCCATCCATCAATAATTTGTTACGTATCATGTGTATGTATTATTATAACTTCTCGAACAAACAGTTTTATTAAATGCTAAAGTTGGTCCTGAAAAATCAAAGATGAAGTTTTTACAATAGAGTTTTTCTGTTTTTCAAACTACTGAAAATAAAAAATGAGTTTTTCATAAAATATTAATCATATCATCACTGAATTTCCCATTTTCTCATTTTACAAGATCTCCGGTGAATCAAATATTATAAGGTTCCCCAGTTTTTCTAAAATTTCCTACTAAACTCCACCCACCCCCATCCGTCGTCATATCACAATACACGCTCAGAGTACTACTTGTCTTGGAAGGTTTAATACGATAAGTACCATCCTTTCCTAAGAGTGAAGGATAACTCTTAATCCAGGTATTACAACTCTCTGGTGAAGAAGATACGGAATTAAGAGCCTCACCAGCAATACTGAAATTCGAAGAACCAGTGAATACCTGAGTGAAGAGATCCACCCCACTAAAACTCGCACTATAATTCTCCTGTACCGGCATATTCAAAGTTACTCCCGTATTCCCAAGCAATACCCCAAGAGAAGATCCTTTTGTAGTAGGTATTCTTGTCTCATATCCAGCATAGACTGTATCGATAAAAACCTCCCCTAACCCCTCCTTGCCAAGGAGGGGAATAGTACTGAATGCCTCCCCTTTATAAGGGGAGGTGAGGTGGGGTACTTCATAAGTAAGTGTACTACTATCCTCCATAAGTCCAAGTACTTGATACTTACTATATGTTGCATTCGTAACATAGGTATAGTACTTCTTATCCAATGGATCTCTTGCATCACTCATCTTAATACTCGAGAGTACATTAGCTCCTGCATATCACTGATATCCTATGGTAGTCCCTGAAGCTGCTATAGTTATCACTCCTTTATCCGAAGCATCAGGAGGAATAACAACTCCATTCTTCACGAGAACCAATTCCAATCCTTGCATGATACTATTCATATCCGATACCCGAGCACTATCTCTGGCGGAACTTGCAAAGCCCCCGAGTTGAATAAAAGCGATGGTTCCAAGTATCACAAGTATCGTGATGACGACGATTAATTCAACGAGGGTGAAACCAAAAGTTTTTCTTGTTTTGTTTGTTTTGATAATCGAACTCATAATCAGAGTGATGAAAAATAATGAGCAGATTATATCGATAATTCCACGAAAAGAAAAAAGAAAATCCCCTTACTCTAAATGGAATAAGGGGATTCAGATTACTTCTTAGGTGATTTCAAATAATTTTCCTGAAACTTCTTCGGCACGAAGTGCATCATATCGAGGGAAGTGAAGGTCTTCTTCGGAAGTCCTGCGATGATAACTGGACTACCGGACTCATCGGGAAGTGTGTCGTAGAGCTTCGAAAATTCTCCTTCTTTCTGCATCATCTGTGCGTCGTTGTAGCCGACATACATACTCAGATATTCTTTCCCATCAATCATAGAGCTCTCCTTTCGTGGATTTATGATGTTTTTAAGAAGAGGCGGAATAGTCGCTGCATCGTAGAGATAGTAGAATTCCATTTCTTCTTCTGGGGTCTCGAGGATCATAAGGCTTTCTGGAAAGAGGAGTTTCGTATAATTGGAACTTGAAAGGATATGAGTATCGTCGAGGAAAGTCCCGGTCGGTTTCAATATACCTGCAACCCGTATAGTTCCAGCTCCGAAGAAGTCACTTAATTCATCCCCAACTCATTTGATGAGTCCTTCTCGGATCATCATCGCAGCTTCAGCCGATCCGACGAGCATATTATTTCCCGTTATATCCACTGTTCCTGATTTGACTTCGAGTCCAACTGGAAGCGAATCAGCTCCGAGAAATACTTTCGGGAGTCCACGGGCATCGAATCCGATTTTTGTCCGTGAGATCACCATAAAGGATTTGATGTCTGAGAGGAGTCATGGATTCGTCGCAGTATATGAGCGACCAACCTCGGCGACATTTCCGAATTGGGAGAATTGCCAGAAGATTCCAAGGAAGAACACTGTCATGAGGACGGGTGCGATTGTAGAGAGAATATTCCGTTTACCTGGACGGAAGTTCTTCAGGAGGAGCGAGTTTGTCACTACCGATACAGAGGAGAGCGCCATCGCAAGCCCTGCAAGCTCTGGCTTCAATATGAACCCGAAAGTTGAGAGTACTCCTGCTGCCACAGGGATTCCGAGGACATTATAGAAGAGCGCGAAGAACATATTTTGTCGGATCTTCCCGACCGTTTGGCGAGAGAGTTCGATGGAAGTGAGGACGTCCCGGAGATCATTCTTCATAATGATGATTCCTCCTGATTCCATCGCCACATCTGCTCCGCTTCCCATGACGATTCCGAGATCTGCTTGCACGAGTGCGGGGGAGTCATTGATTCCGTCCCCGACCATCGCTACTTTTTTCCCGGCACTTTGGAGTTTCTTTACCTCGAGTGCTTTATTCTCAGGCAATACTTCCGCGAGTACGTTCTCAATCCCGACTTTCAGAGCTATGGCATGGGCTGTACGTGCATTGTCCCCAGTTACCATATAGACCGTAATACCGAGTTTCTTCATCCGAGCAATCGCTTCTGCGGAAGTAGGTTTGATAGTATCGGCAACCGCGATGAGGGCAAGCAAGTCTTTTTCATCTGCGAGAAGCATGACAGTTTTCCCATCAGATTCGAGAGATTCGATAATCTCTTTCATTTGAAGAGTGATGTTATTCTCCTCCAGAAAGAGCCTTGTTCCTATAAGATAGGTTTTTCCTGCAATAGTTCATCGAACTCCTCTTCCGGGAACCGCCTGAAAGTTTTCAACGTCCGTAGTAATAACCTTTAATTCATCCGCTTTTTGAACAATCGCTTCTGCGAGCGGATGTTCAGATTTTCATTCAAGAGCTCCAGCGATTCGTAAAACTTCCAAAACTTCTTGATTAATGGGGGTCTCTCAAAAACGAAGAGATTCGAGTGAAAAATGAGCACCGGAATGAGACGTACGAGATGGTACGTCGATTGAGGAAGCGGAGTTTTGAACTTGAAGGTCGAGTCTTTCAGAGACCCAGATGTCCGTTACTTTCGGTTTCCCCTCGGTGATAGTTCCTGTCTTATCAAGTATAATCGCATTTATCTTGCAGGTCATCTCAAGTGGTTCTCCTCACTTGATGAGGATTCCATGCTCGGCTCATTTTCCGGTTCCGACCATAATGGCGGTTGGTGTTGCAAGTCCGAGAGCACAGGGACAAGCTATGACGATGACTGCAGAAAAATAGAGAAGAGCTGTTGCAAATGTAGTTCCGAGAACGAAGTACCAGATTGCGAATGTAATGAGGGCGATAATGATGACCAATGGTACGAAGACAGCGGAGATATTGTCTGCAAGCGCTTGAATCGGAGCTTTTGATCCCTGAGCCTCTTCTATGAGTGCGATAATGTGAGCAAGTGCCGTCTCAGTTCCGACTCCAGTTACCCGAAATTCGAAACTTCCGAGTTTATTCATAGTTCCGGCATATACTTTCGCATTTGCGAATTTTTCGACGGGCATACTTTCCCCAGTGAGCATCGATTCATCGATACTTGAATATCCTTCTGTTATAATCCCATCGACGGGAATCTTTTCCCCCGGTCGTACGATGATGATATCCCCTTGTTGTACTTCTTCGACCGGAATTTCTGTAAAATGCGAAATTTGTATTCAAATCTTCCGCTCCTCGTTCTCCGTACAAGTCGTACGGTTCTCTTCGGTGTTTGATTTTCATTCAAATTTCATCATTTTTCATGAAATTCCGACGTCATCGATTGTACTTCGTTTCACTCGTGCTGTTTTCGGTGCCATATCCATGAGTCTTTCAATGGCCTCAGATGTTTTGCCCTTTGCTCGCGCCTCGAGGTATTTTCCGAGGGAGATGAAAACTACGAGAAATGCTCCAACTTCGAAATAGATATCGCTTATTTTCATGCTATTAAGCCCTATGAGCGAACCAGTCTGTATGAAATATACGATATAGGAATAGAGACTATACGCATAAGCAGTGAAAGTACCGATGGCGATGAGAGAATACATATTCGCAGTTTTCATACGGAGTGCCGACCAAGCTCCAGAAAAGAACTCCTGTCCGATAATAAACACTATCGGTGTTGAAAGTATGAGAGAAATAATGGCTGCATAGGGCATGATAAATCCTTCATACTGCGGGAATCGCACGAAATCAAGAACCATGAATAGTATCATCGGAAGGGAAAGAATGGTGGCACTTATGAATCGGATCTTCCATTTTCCTGTGTCATTCCCATGCTTCATATGTTCTCCTTGATCCCCTGGTTTTCCTATATCAAAAGCTTCATATCCCGCATCAATAATAGTTTTTTTTAGTGTTTCTGGACTCGTATCCTTTGAATCATATTTAATGCGTGCTTTCCCAGAAGCGAAATTCACGTTCGCTTCGTTCACTCATGGAGTCTGCTTCAATGATTTTTCGATGAGGAGAGAACAACTCGAACAGTGCATGCCACCAATTTCGAAAGTGGCGATGGAAGAACTGGACTCCCTCCTGACAAAGGGGGTAGGGGGGATTTTCTGGAGTTCAGTTTCACTAACCCCCTCAGTCCCCCTTATCAAGGGGATGTTGTCCTCTTCCGATTCCAGTTTCGCCTCATATCCCGCATCACTCACAATCGCCTCGACGATTTTCTGTCCAGAGGTGGAATCGTCGAACTCGACCGTGAGGGTTTTTTTTTCGATATCAAATACCGTACTCGTAATCCCAGGAATATCTTTCAATGTTATACCAATCATTTTCGTGCACGAGGCACAATGAATGGTCGGAAGGCTAATGATTGCTTTTTTCATTTTTGTAAAAGTAAAGAAATATTTTTAAAATTATATAGCATCTATTGCTCGCTTCAATTTCTCTTCTACCATGAGTGAAAGTTCTCCAAGATTGGGATTATCTACCATATTTATAGCGACACTTAGAAGGATGGCAGAAACTATTACTTTTCCTTCTTCTTCAAAAAGAATGACATTACAAGGAAGGAGGAGTCCGATTTCTTTCTCGAATTGAAGTGCTTTATAGGCAAATGGAGGGTTACAGAATCCGAGGATAATATAATTGTCATATTCTACTCCAAGTTTCTTCTGAAGAGTAGCTTTGACATCGATTTCTGTCAGCACTCCAAATCCTTCCTGTGCCATCGCTTCCTTTGTGGCGATAATAGCTTCCGAGAGTAACACATCTAATGTTCTCTTATATCCGTATTGCATAGTCAGTAAATTTAAAAAGTAAATATATACCATAACCTCTGGTATAGGTATATGATTTATAAAAAAAATAATACAATCACCAATTCCTCCTCCGTCTATTCCACATATTAAAATAGACGGAGGAGAATGTTTTATACTAAATCCTTCTTGATTTCATCAAATTCTTTCTTGGTAATTTCTCCTTTTGCATAGCGTTTCTTGAGAAGATCCATAGAAGTTTCTCCCGTGTGTCCAAGTTGTTTATGAGATGATCCCATCTCTCCTCGTATCAAGTACACAATCAGTACAATGATAAGAATCCAAAAAATAATCATAAGAATAGGTCATAAAAGAGTAGAATTTCCAAATAATCCATATCCTCCGTCCATCATATTTCCATATCGGGAATAATCCCCGTATCCATAATATCCGTCCATCATAGTAAGAAAAATTAAGAGATAAGCTATCTATTTTGAGTATAGAGTATTTTCGAGATTTTCAAGTTTATTCCACTATAACATACCCATGAGTAACTCCCATAGCACAGACGAGAGGAAATCGTCATGTTTCCGTAGGTTTGATATTGAATACTACTTGTGTTCCTCCTCGCAAATATTGAATATGCTCATCGAGTCCAGGGATCAAAATCGTACTCATACATCCAGAGATGGTATCTTTCACATCTATGACGATTTTATAACTTCCTCCTTTTTTCACTTGAATATTTCCAGAAAGTCCTGCGCTGGTATAACTTAGATTGAGAGTTTCAGAATTTATATCAGGATGTATGTAAGCCGTGGGAGTTTCGATAGACCCTTTGTCACATGCACCAGTACTGGTGGAATTATTTCCCGTACTACAAGTAACTCCTGTTGGATTCTCGGAAAGAGTATTTTTCGTGGGAGTTGCCGAGAAACTTGTATCTTTACTCGTCGTTATCTTCGTATCGGGAGTGATAAGTATCTTCCCAGAATACATTCCCATACTACAAGAGAATCCAATCGTCCCCGATGCAGGAGAGATAAATTCTATGATATTTTCTCCTGGCTCCAATTGTTTCGTAATACCGAGCGATGGAATCATGAGTTGACTCGCACAAGTATACGGATTGGTTGCATCTACAATCCATCTCGTATGCATATTTGGTTTGATAGAAAGTGTATTAGGAGTATATCCACTGTCCGATTCCGTCATTCGAATTTCTTGTACTTCATCGGATATAACGCCCGTTGTAGGTGCTACTTTTGATAAACCACCAAAGCTCATAAGAGTATATCCATTGGAGATATTAAAAAGTGCGAGAATCAACACAAGAACTCCGGTAAATTTAAAGAACCTTTTTGCGATAGAACCAGAGAGATAGGAAGTAAGTCCTCCAACTCCGAGGAGTCATGGAGCGGTTCCGAGTGCAAATGCCATCATCGTCAGTGCACCTGTTGTGAAACTTCCGGTCGTAATCGCATATGCCTGCATAGCGAGAGTGAAACCGCAAGGGAGAAAGAACGTCAGTGCACCCGTTGTCAGTGCCACTATATGTTTAGAAGCGCCGTCTGTTTTCCCTACACCTGATCCAAGGAATTTTGGCAAAGTAATCGACATCTGAGACAATCTCGGAGAAAGGTCTGAAAGATTAATCCCGAGAAGGAGCATAATGAGTCCTGATCCTATCATAAGTCCACCAATCGCAAATGGCGAAAGTGAGACGAAAGAACCAAAAACTCCGAGCAATCCTCCAAGGATTCCAAATCCGGTGATACGCCCGATATTGAAGTAGAGATGCGGTTGGAATCGGTGCCATTTTGAAGCACGCATATGTTCTTCGTTCCATTTTGCACTGACACTCAATATAAGTCCACCGACCAATGCCATACAACTCGAAATTCCTGCGGTCAATCCTACGAGGAAAGCAACTCCGAGTGAGGGAGAAGAAAAATTTCCGAAACTCCCGAAAGAGGATCCGCTCATTTTTACGAAAATATAGAGCATAAAAAGAACTGCTACAATGAGAATTGTTTCGATATAGGTATCAATATCAGCATGAAACCAGGGAAGTTTTTCTTCTTTTCCGAGTTTATAACCATTTTCCTGTATGATTGATGTGACGGTCTTTTCATTGGGAATATTATCCGCATAGGAAATAGTGACCGTTCATCTCGACTGGTCTGCATGTACCTTTTCCACACCTTTGACTTGTTGTATAGAACGTTCAAGGAGAAGTTCACATGATTTGCAATGCATTCATGCAACATCCATCACAATTTTTTTCATAATTATAAAGAAATATTAATAAAGGAAATTGCCTGAAATTCGCTATCCCCGTAGCAAGCTAACGGGGTATTACGCGAATTTCTCGCTACACTACGCTTGACGACCGGCAATTTCTAAAAAGTAGTTAGAG
>MNYO01000090.1 GCA_001873165.1 Candidatus Gracilibacteria bacterium CG2_30_37_12 | reverse complement strand
TTACGTATTTTCTGAGATATCATAATTGAAAAGATGGTTAAATAGAAAATTATGTGTGGTTAAAAATACAAGTTGTTCTCTTATCTAAGGCACCCAAGTATCAACTTTTATATTTCTCGCTAAATTTGGCTTGTTTTTGACTAATTTACCCCCTTATCTGCCCTCTGGAAGCGGGGTGAAGTAGTCAAAACAGCCACACACTTTTTGCCATTATGCCAAAAATACGAACAAAGAAATTTGTTCGTATTTTTTATAGTTGAGATTATTTTCGAAGTTCGAGTTCTGCAATGAGTTTTTCATATCGAGAAACGTCTTTTTTCTTGAGGTAATTAAGAAGTTTTCGTCGTTTTGCTACCATAAGCATAATACCACGTCGAGAGTGATTATCTTTCTTGTGAATATCAAGATGAAGTTTCAAATCTTCGATTCGTTCTGTAAGAATAGCTACTTGTACTTCTGGAGAACCAGTGTCTCCCTTATGAGTAGCGAACTTCTCCATAAGTGTCTTCTTGTCGTTTTTCTCGAGTGCCATAGACCAAGGTATTATAATAAAATAAATTAACTTCCAAAACCAGAAAATACGCCAGAAATGGAACGTGGAGAATTATATAGAAAAGTAAGAAAAAAGCAAATTTATTCGATATTATTTGTGCAAATTCTTACCATTCCATCACGTTCTTCAATGAGGGAAACAAACATATTCCCATCTTTTACGAGATACTTTTTTCATACCTGTAGTCAGAGTGTATTTTCAAAAACAATTCCATTTTTGAGATCAATAAGTACTTTTTGTGAAGGAGAAATCACATGAAATTCAGGAAATATCGCTTCGTAAGAAAGAGCATTTTCGATGGAAATATCTTCTGTTTTATGGGATAATTTTTCTCAGAGATGTTCTATTTTACTTCGGTGGAGCATCGTCACATAGCCAGCAAGTCAGAGTCTCTCACCCAAATCCCGAGCGATAGATCGGATATAAGTTCCTACGGAAACTTCCATCTCGATTGTCACTTCTGGAAATGAAAATGAAACAATTCTCGAAGAAAATATCTCTATCGTTCGTTTGGAAATAATCACCTCTTGTCACTCTCGAACGAGTTCATAAGCACGTCGTCACTGTGTACGAATAGCGGAATAAGAGGGAGGAATTTGTTCTATTTTCCCCGAGAAATGTTGTTGAATAATTTCTTCGATCTTTTCTTCTGTAAGTGTTATCTGAGCTTGTTCCAAAATAGAATCGGATAGATATTCTACTGGCGTATCCAAATCATAGGAAGGCGTAGAACCATCGAGGCGAACCGTGAAAACATAGGTTTTTCGAGCCTTATCAATATACGGAATGAGTTTTGTAGAATTACCAGTTGCAACCAATAAAAGACCCGTCGCGAGAGGGTCAAGTGTGCCAGTATGTCAGATTTTTTTAATCCCAAACTTTTTTCGTAAGTGAGAAATAGCAGAAAAACTCGAAATACCAATAGGTTTATGTATCAGATAAAACATTACGGAGCGTTTTTAGGTGTAGTTTCTTCTTTGTTTTCTAGCATTTCAAGAAGGAGTATCGTTCGTTTCATCTTGATTTTTTGTGGATGAAAGGAAAAAGATAAAATCGAGTAACTTACTTCAAAAATGGCTGCACTAAAATCTGCTACCTTTACTACCCAGAAATTCTTCCCTTTCGCACGATCTATCTTTCCTCTTCCAAGTGGATACATATGAGATCGAACAATTTCTATAACTTCTTCCGAAACTCCAAATCTCGCAGCATTTTTAGCAGCAATAACTGCATGGCTATACGATTTGAGTGTCGTAAAATGGTAGTCATGAAGAAGTCCTGCAAGTGCACAGGTTTCTAAATCAGCCTTTACAAGCTTTGCAAGCCTATAAGCCAAGTATGAAGCATTGATTAAATGTTCATACCGATTAAAGAAGATATGATGTTTGTGTGCTTGAAGTCCTTTGAAATGTTTATCCTCAACAATATAACCTATGAAACCTAGGAATTCCTTTGCGTGCTTGTAACGTCTCAGCGATATTTTTTTATGCATTTTTATAAAGATGATAATTCATTGTACACCCAATCTTTTGGCGTAGAAAGAAAGCGTGGATTATGCGTCCATATCCATTTACCCGTCGTCGTAACTCCTCATTCTCGGAAGAGATTTATATACCCAAAATCGACAAAGAGCTTTCCAACAACATTTGATCGACTGACGAAGTGAGTGGAACCAGAGATAGAACATGATTGAAAACAAGCACGAGAATCCGAGGAATTATTTCGATTATCTCCCATGACAAAATATTCTCCTTCTGGAACCGTAAATTCTGTTTCCTTAACATCGATGGGCAAAAAGGTCTTTCCATTATTTGCGAGAGAAAGATATCGTTCATCGAGTTGTACAAAATTCGTCTTTCCTGATTGTTTCAATAACACATTTCCACTAGAAAAACGAATCGTATCTCCAGGAGCTCCGACCACACGTTTGATATAATATTCTTTTCCATTGGATGCATGCGGACGAAGAATAACAACATCTCCACGAACAGGATCTCCCACTTTTGTAAGTCAAAAATCCTCGTATGAAAATTTATTCACGAGGATAAATTCTCTGTCATGATAACTTTCCTCCATGGATGAACCACTGATCTGAAAAGGAGCAGCAATATAAGTACGAACAAATATCACTACCACGAGGATGATAATAATATCAATAACTTCATGAAATGGAGTTTTGGAAGATTCTTCAGTCGGTATTTCTCTAATAGGAGTTGTCTCTTCTGTGGTGACAGAAGGAACAATCTCTTTTTCTAGTATTTCGTTTTCTGACATGACAATAAGAGGAAAATAAATAATTGACGATAATGTATGAAATTCTCTCTAAAAAGCAAATGAGACTTATTAATTTGGGAATTTTTATCTTCCGTGACATTGTTTAAACTTTTTTCCACTTCCACAAGGACATACTTCGTTTCGTCCAACATTTTTATATTCAGAGGAAAGTTCTTTTTTTGCGTCCGCTTGAAATACTCGAACTCCTTCTTCCTGGTGTCATGGAGCTCCAAACTTTTGAGCCATCGCATCAGAAAGGAGATTATTGATATTCAAATTTTTCAATTCACTTTCATCTGTTTGCAGAAGTGCTTGGAGCGTTTTTTCATCGAGTTCGATCTGTTCTATTTTCTGACGAGGAGAAGCAGTTAAAAGACCTTTTGTTACCTTAAATCCAACCTCTTTGAGAAGTGCGACAAATTTATCAAAAGCTCGTTCTTTATAGACAATGAGTGGATTTTTCTGAGCAAATCCTTCAAAAGCCACTTCTTCTCGGAGATGTGCCATAGTATCAATATGTTGCATCCAAAGTTCATCGATAGATTGGAGCATAAGACGACGTTCAAAATCTGCGAACTCTTCCACACTTGCACTGGCACGAATTGCCTCAATAGTTGCCACAAACTGATTTGCCACTACTTCTTTTATCGCTTCTTTATCTTCTCCATCGGTAATATGTTCCGTTTGAAGAATATCTTTGAGAGCAAAAGTATTAATTTCAGAAATAAGGTGATCAAAATCCCAATCGTATTTATTGTCAGAATAGAGAATACTTTCCACAAGAGTATTTGCCTGATCACGAACAATATCGAGAATATCCTCGTGAATATCACCTTTTTCTAGAATCTTATTACGTCGTCCGTAGATTACAAGACGATGTTGATTGAGAACATCATCGTATTCGAGAATATGTTTTCGAACATCAAAATTTCGTCCTTCCACTTGTTTCTGAACTCCATCGATACGCTTTGTGAGCATCGCAGAACGGAGAATTGGTTCATAATTGGGAATCGAAGCAAACGCGGGAGAATTAAAAATAGAGGAAAGCGTGTCACCTCCGAACACTCGCATAATATCATCCTGTGGACTCACCATAAATTGAGAGATTCCTGGATCCCCCTGGCGTCCAGAACGTCCACGAAGCTGATTGTCGATACGACGTGTTTCATGTTTTTCTGTTCCGATAACTGCGAGTCCTCCGAGTTTATACGTTTGTCCTTCGACGGTTACTTCCCCAGTCAGATTTCGTACTTCTTCCGATACCTTAATATCAGTTCCTCGTCCTGCCATATTGGTCGCAATAGTAATCGCTCCAAACTGACCAGCTGCTCCGATAATCTCCGCTTCATTCGCATCTTGTTTTGCATTGAGAACTTTATGAGGAATGCCTTCTTTTGTCAGAAGATCGCTCAAATATTCAGATTTTACAACAGAAACTGTTCCAATCAAAGCAGGTTGTCCTGCTTCATGAAATGCCTTGATAAGTTTCACAACATAGGCAAATTTTCCCATCTCATTTTTGAAAAGGAGATCGGTTTTATCATCTCGAATAAGTGGGCGATTCGTCGGAATAGAAAGAACTTCTAATCGATAGATTTTATAAAATTCTTCTTCTTCGGTTTTGGCAGTACCAGTCATCCCAGAAAGTTTTCGATAGAGACGGAAATAGTTCTGAAAAGTAACGGATGCAAGTGTTCGAGATTCTTGTTGAATAGTCACATTTTCCTTGGCTTCGATAGCCTGATGAAGTCCGTCAGAATATCGTCGTCCAGAAAGTACACGTCCCGTATGTTCATCGATAATCAAAATTTCATCATTTCGAGACAGATAATCTACATCTTTGATATAGACTGTTTCTGCCTTGAGGGCGTTTTCAATGTGGTGCAAATCGTTGTAATGAGCAGATACATAGATATTGTCTATTCATAGTATACGCTCTATCTCTATAATTCCCTCTTCCGTCAAACTCGCTGTTTTCATCTTCTCATCTATCTTATAATGTTTTATATTTTCCAACTTTTTTGCAATCTGAGCAAACTTCATATACTTACTCGTCGGTTCACTGTCGGGAGCAGAGATAATAAGGGGAGTTCGAGCCTCATCCACGAGGATAGAATCCACTTCATCAATAATCGCGAAGAAAAGTGGCCCCATGGAACGGCGTTCCAAAGTTGGTGCCATATTATCTCGAAGATAATCGAATCCAAGTTCATTATTGGTCGCATATACGACATTACATCGGTATTGTTCCTGTTTCTCGCTCGGTTGCTGGTTATGAACGATTACTCCGACCGTAAGTCCAAGAGCTCGGTAAATAACCCCCATCTCTAGAGCATCTCGTTTCGCAAGGTAATCATTGACTGTCACAACATGCACAGGAAGTCCTGCAAGTGCATTCAAATATGCAGCAATTGTCGCAACCAAAGTCTTCCCTTCTCCGGTTCGCATCTCGGCAATAGAACCATCGTGCAGTGCAAGTGCACCAACGAGTTGAACATCGTACGGAACCATCGACCACTTCATAACTCGATTCTCTGGGAGTACAAAGGTCTGATTATTGATGAGCTTACAAGTGATACGATGTACCGCAAAGGCCTCGAATTTTATTTCATTCAAAATCGAACGAATCTTTTTATAATCTTCATCTTGTCGATAATCCAGACCTTCAAACTTCGCCATGAAATCTCGAGTTTTTGCTTGCACAAGATCCAAAGAGGTAAGCTCTGATTCGAGTTTCACTTCAAGAGCTTTAATTGCTTCAAGATCAGCAGTATATCAAGCAACTCGTTTATCAGAGGGATCACCAAATATTTTTGTAATGAGAGTATTTATCATTTTATAGGGAGAGAAAATCTAAATTAGAATATACTGAAAATCTCAAAGAATTTCTTCTTTGAGATTTTCGTTTAGTTAAGCAAAAAATGAATCAACCACTTTTCGGTATGTCACCCGATTCTTGATATCTTCGTAGTAATCATCTCCAGGAATGAGTTTCTCTCGAAGACGGTCTACTACCTTACTACTAGAATACGCAGCAATTACTTTTTCAACTTCTTCTTTTATTTCTTCTTCTGTTGCTTCAATATTGAGAATCTCTCGAACTTTTTTGAGGATAAGTTCTGCTTTTGCTCGACGAATTGCTTCTGGTTTTACGATAGATTCTTTATAGGAAGTCTCGTCTTGTTTCGCATGAGAAAGATAATCTTTCATAGTATATCCCTGAGATTCGATATTGCTTTTCTGTTCAGAAAATACTCGGTCTATCTCGCTCTGGACAAGTGATGGGCCTACCTCGAGTTCAGTAATTTCCATAAGTTCTGTGAGGAGATTATGTTCATCTTTTCCTCGTGCTTGGTATTCTTTCTCGTTATGAATCTCTTTTCGAAGTACTTCTTTGAATCCTTCGAAATCAGTCTTCACTCCTCGAAGTTTCTCGATAAACTCTGGAGTCCATTCTGGTTTATGTGCTTTTTCGATTCGGAAAATAGTTGTCATAAAGAATACTGTACGATTTTTGAACTCTTCTGAATGATAATCCGCTGGAAAGGTGATATCGAATTCCACCACTTCACCAACTTTCTTTCCCATCATTTTCTCTTCAAAACCTGGAATAAAAGATCCAGAACCGATAACGAGTGGAAATGCGGCAACTTTTGTTTCTGGAATCTCTTTCCCTCCTTGTTTATCAAATCCTTGTGTATCGATAGTTACACGATCCCCTTTTTCAATCACCACTTCAGAAGCATTGAATCCATCTTCACTTTCGCTTCCAGTATCATGGAAATGCGTAAATCTTTTTTCGATTTCTGTGATAGTAGAAGTTACTTCATCTTCTTCCGTTTTTACTTCTGTTTTTTTAACTTTAATTTTCTTCATCTTCTTTTCGTCGATAATTGCCTCTGGAAGCACTTCTATATCAAGAATTACTTCCAATGGAGATTCTGAGACAATAGCTTTAACTGTACCAGCTGAAACAGGAACAATCCCCTCTTTTTGAAGAGCTTTATGGTAAATCTTATCAAGAAGCATATTTACTGCTCGCTCACGAATCACTTCTTCTCCGTATTCTTTCACAATCACTTCTTCGGGTATCTGAGCTCCTTTACGAAAACCCTTGATACTCGCATTATTTCGGATATTTTCTATCGCTTCTATTCGAGCTTTGTCGAATTCTTTTGTATTTTCCTTGATGGTAAGCTCTACCGTGTAGGCATTGAGCTTTTTTGAACTACTTTGCATAAATGGGATTTTTACAGAATATAAAGTGGCGTTATTATATGAAAAATCAGAAAAAGGCAAATGTATTCTTCCTTAAAAAAAATATAGAGAAAAACTTCTCAAAAGAATGCAGGAAAATGAATTCTTTATTTTTTTATTTCCATTTGAAAAATAGGCATTCCGCCATATAATATGTCGCGTTAAACAGGAAACATTTATAGAGAAAGTATCTCTGTATAATGCATCCTCCTGAATACATTTTTTGTACACCAACTTTTTATTTTCTACTAATCAATCACTACGTATGGTATCTGGAGAAGTATTTACCGCCATAGATATAGGAACAGCAAAAATCAAAACTGTCATCGCCACATTTACTGAAGACAAGAAACTTCGTGTTCTCGGAGTCGGTATAGCGAAGTCCAATGGTATCCGAAAAGGAAATATCATCGATATGGATGAATTCAAAAAAAATATAGACGATTCTCTTTCTGAAGCAGAACGAATGACTGGAGAGCAAGTTTCTGCTATCTATCTTTCTCTTTCTGGAACCAATATCGAAGTAGTTACTAACAACGGTATTATCTCTGTGCCACATGGAGAAGTGAGCACCGAGGATGTAAATCGCGTTCTCGATATGAGTCAGAATGGAGTAGATCTTATGAACAAAGTAGTGCTCAAGGTTATCCCAGAAGCATTCACACTCGACATGGAATCTGGTGTCAAAAATCCAGTTGGAATGTCTGCGAAGAAACTCGAAGTTCGCAGTCATATATTTTGTATCTCTAGCAATATTCTCTCGAATATCAAAAAAGGTATTTACGATGTGGGTGTGGATATTCTCGATATCTATCCAAATGTCCTCGCAGCACCAGAAGCGGTTCTTTCCAAGAGACAAAAAGAACTCGGAGTGGTATGTATCGATATCGGAGCAAGCACGACAGATGTTGCCGTATATGAGGAAGGATCTCTCATATTTGCAACGGTCATACCCATAGGAGGAGAACATGTAACTTCGGATATCGCTCTCGGAGCTCGTGTATCTATCGACACAGCAGAGAAACTCAAAATCGAGTACGGTTCTATCGGATTCTGTAAAGATGAAAAAGCAAAAGATGATGAGATTGATCTCGCAAAGATTTCCAAAAATGAAACGACCACGATTTCTCGAAAGTACCTTTCTGAGATTATCCGAGCACGTTATAGTGAGATTTTCTACTATGTAAATAATGAGCTCAAGAAAATCGGACGAGATGGAATGCTTCCAGAAGGAGCAGTTATAAGTGGAGGTGGTGCAAAAGCACGAGATATCAATGAACTTGCCAAAGAAGTACTGAGGCTTCCTTCTATGATAGGAACCCCTGAAGATTCTGACTTCATCAGCGGAACCTCTATCGGAGATCCAATGTTTGCTGGAATTATCGGAACACTTCTTCTTTCTCAGAAATATGGAGTGACTCGGAGTGGATTCAAATTTAATCTTTCTTTCGGTGGATTCCTTGGATCTATCAAGAATGCTTTGAAAAAAATAATGCCATAAATGACATATCTGTCATACTGAATTTATTTCAGGATCTTCCTATTTTCTAAAATGAAGATTCCGACACGAGTTCGGAATGACAAAGCAATAAATATTCAAACTTTTTATTTTTACTAATTTTCCCAAATATATGGCTATCAGAAAAACTGATGACAAACTTAAATCTCTCCTTGGTGGAGGAAAAAACTTTTCAAGAAGTTCCGAAGAAATTCACGTATCAGAATATATATCTCCTGTCGCAAGTATTAAAGTAGTTGGTGTTGGAGGAGCTGGTTCCAATGCGATCAATCGTATGATTCAATCTGGACTCGAAGGAGTAGAATTCATCGCAGTCAATACCGATGCTCAAGCACTTTTTACATCCAAAGCACAAGTTCGAATCAATATCGGACGAGCAACGACTCGTGGACTCGGAGCTGGAGCAAATCCAGAAGTTGGTAAAAAAGCGGCGGAAGAATCCAGTGAAGAAATCAAACAAGCTCTTATGGGGGCTGATATGGTTTTCGTTACTTGTGGACTTGGTGGAGGAACTGGTACAGGAGCAGCTCCTGTTATCGCTGAAATTGCAAAAGGACTCGGAGCACTTGTTATCGGAGTTGTTACAAAACCTTTCGCTTTTGAAGGACAACGTCGATTTGTTCAAGCCATCGATGGGTACGATAAACTCAAGGAAAAAGTAGATACACTCATCACAATCCCCAATGATAAAATTCTCTCCATTATTGATAAAAAAACTCCTCTTTTGGATGCATTCAATATCGTAGATGAAGTTCTCAATCAAGGAGTACAAGGAGTTTCTGATCTCATTACTCTTCCAGGACTTATCAATGTCGACTTTGCTGATGTTCGATCAGTTATGGAAAATGCTGGTTCTGCTCTTATGGGTATCGGGTATGGAAGTGGAGAAACTCGAGCGGTTGAGGCTGCCCGAGCGGCGGTCGACTCCCCTCTTCTCGAACTTTCTATCGCGGGAGCTCGTGGACTTCTCTTCAATATCACAGGAGGAACCGATCTTTCTATGTTTGAGGTTGACGAAGCGGCTCGTATCATTACCGAAGCGTGTGATCCAGAAGCAAATATTATTTTCGGAGCAACGATCAATGAAAATTATACAGGAGAAATCAAGATTACTGTTGTTGCTACTGGTTTCAATGGCGATACAAATCAACGATATCCAGAAGCAACAAAAACCATCGGAAATCAGTTTGGGAAAAAGATGCTCGGACACCAAGAAGATTTGATGCATATACCATCCAATCAGAGTTCTCAGAGAAATACCAATACTCCAAGTATCGCACCTCAATCTGATCTCGATGTTCCTGCATTTTTGAGAAATAAGATGAAATAACATACACGATAAAAACTCCCTTTTCCAAGATATGGAAAAGGGAGTTTTTATTTATTAAATTCTTATACCCCGCTGCTTGCGGTGTGGGATTCCACTCTTCCTACTCTAACTACTTTTTAGAAATTGCCGGTCGTCAAGCGTAGTGTAGCGAGAAATTCGCGTAATACCCCGTTAGCTTGCTACGGGGATAGCGAATTTCAGGCAATTTCCTTT
>MNYO01000107.1 GCA_001873165.1 Candidatus Gracilibacteria bacterium CG2_30_37_12 | reverse complement strand
ATAACTGCAACTTTTTTCATACTAGCAGTTCTTGGGATCGTTTATGCGCTCACCTTTCCGAGTGCTCCACCAGTAGGAGAAGTAGCAGGATGAAAATTCCAAACATACTTCAATAAGATATTTCTCGGAGCTTGTGGCACAAATCAGGCAATCTCTGGATATGATGCCAATAAAAATCCTATATGTGTAGGGACTGGGACGGGAGCTAGTGGAGGAGGCTGGATCGATGTTCCACTCACAGATACTGCAAATTTTGATGTAAATTATGAATGGGTATTTATTATGCATAATACTGACAATATACCTTATGCATCCTATGCTGGAGTCGTTCATCCAAGTCTCGTTCGTATTTGATGAATCAGTTACGTAATCTGTCCATGATCAAAAGACATTCTACGAGATGGGATAGATTGTACTTGAATACACCATGTTGGTAACACCATTACGAATATACAAAAAAGAAAAGTAAATGTTACCTGAGTATCAACAAGTGGCTGGGTTACTATTGATTCTGGTTGAACACAAATGACTAATCATGTACGTTATACGGATGGACAAGATCATTCTCCAGAAAAAATATGTCAAACAGCTGGTTATACCACTTTTGCTGGTGCATGTAGATTTATAGATACTTTAGGAAAAAGATACAACGGCTCTATATTAGCGAATACTCAAACTTATAATCCAAATTGGGCTATAGGATGTGCATATGGAAGTATTAATGTCTGGTTTAGTTCGAGTCTTAATAGTAGTCAGATACTCTGTATAAAATAGGAAGGTATTATGAGTAATTCAAAAAAACAACCTCTTTCACAAGAGGTTGTTTTTGAGTTTAAAGTCTATTTCTTCGATTTCTTCTGAAATACTGTTTTTTCGAGTGGAAATACTCGCTCTGCGATGATGATTTTCCCGAAATCTTCATCATCCGATCCTTCGAAGAAATACTCTTCGATATTCGCTCGGAGCATCGCATGAACTTTTGTCAGGATATGAAGCTTCTCCATGATATCGTAGACACGAGCCACCGCTTCGAAGTTCTTCATATCAGTCATACGAACAATTTGTTCGATTCGTTCTCCGGTTACCGTTATTTCTCGTTCTCCAGTTTTGGTTATTCGAAAACTATCACTCTTTTGAAAATCTTTGAGATCATAGAACTTCATTGGAGTATCCTCGCCATCTCCATTTTCTGGTACGAGAGATTTTCCCGCATATTCAGAGATCAGAAAATCTTTCAGCTCATCGATTCCTTGAAAACCTGCAGCCGAGATGGTGAAATATTTCTTTCCCTTAAAATGTTTCGCCAACTTTTTAGAAAGTGCCACAATCTCATCTGGTGGAATCACATCTGCTTTGGAAAATACGATTACTTCCTCTTTTGTTTTCAGTGCATCAGAAAAAAGCTCGAGTTCTTTTCGGATATCTTTATAGTTCTGAACTATTACTTCCTCTCCCTGACTCATATCGAGAAGATGAAGAAGTACATGAGTTCGTTCAATATGTTTCAAGAACTGAATACCAAGACCTTTTCCTTCTGAGGCCCCAGGAATCAATCCTGGAACATCCTCGAGAATAAGACTCTGCCCCTTGTGTTCCATAACCCCAAGATTTGGGATAAGCGTCGTGAATGGATAATCTGCAATCTTTGGTCGAACATTCGTTACACTTTGAATAAGAGTAGATTTCCCTGCATTCGGAAGTCCGATAATACCAATATCCGCAACGAGTTTAAGTTCGAGTTTCACACATTTTTCTTCTCCGATATCCCCCATCTCTGCAAATGCTGGAGCCTGACGAACACTCGAAGGGAAATGGGCATTTCCAAAACCTCCTCGTCCCCCCTGACAGAGCGGATACGTCTCACCTTCATGATTCAAATCTACGATAACTTCTCCTGTTTCAGCGTCGGTAACAATAGTCCCGACAGGAACTTTTACAATCAAATCTTCTCACTTTGCACCGTGCATTTCTTTTGTTGCTCCACTTTCTCCATTTTCTGCTCTAAGCGTACGAGTATGACGAAAATCGGAAAGCGTATTCATATTGGAAGTTGCTCGAAGATACGCACTTCCTCCATATCCACCATCTCATCCGTACGGACCTCCGTTTGGTATACATTTCTCACGACGCCAAGAGACGATCCCATTTCCTCCTTTTCCAGCTTTAATAGTGATTTTTACTTCATCGATAAACATAAGTGAGTTGAAAGTCTATAAAATAGTCTGTAAAGTGAAAAGTTCGTAAAATCCATAAGGTCTAGTGGAGTAATTATAAAAAAATCCATGACTTTATAGACTATCGACTTTATAGACTTTAAGGACTCTATAATATGGAAAAAACCATTTTTACAAAAAGATTTGTAAATTTGAAAAAAAACATATAATGCGACGCATAAATTATCTTTAAATACCTACTACTATGGCAAAAGGAAAACGAACATATATGTCTTGTCTCTCTACAGAATCAGGAATCATGGGTTACATCACAAACGTACAGAAGAGAAACTTCGCAGCTGGAGAAAAGCTCGAACTTCGAAAATACGACAAGAAACTTCGAAAGCATGTTATCTTCAAGTTAAAAGAAACAAAACATTAATATCAAAAAATACCTCCGAAATTTCGGAGGTATTTTTTTGTGTCAGATTATAATATTAGCTTAATGTCCATGCATATTATCACTGACACATGATAATTGACTATTATTACAAGCATTAGCTTGTGTTGAATAGTTATTTAAATGTTTATCATAACACGTCTGTATAAATAGTTCCGTGAGATTCTTACGAGATTCAACCGCACACGATAAAAGAGAATCAGAGATATATGAAATATTATTATAGCACGCTAATACTTCTGGGGATTGTGCTAATTTTGGTGCATACAAATTTATAAGTTCATCGCATTTAGTTCGAAAGGCATAGCTCTCAAAACATGGCTGGTCTCCAAAAAGATTATTCAATACTGGACTATTATTTCCTATATTACATGTATTTTCTGCCATATGTATTTTTGTTTAAAAGATAGTATTTTTATATTTGAAATTTTAATCCTGAAAGATCTTTCTTGACTCCACCATGAACCAGTGTTCGTCAATATTCTTCCAGATCATGTTCTATATTTTTAAGAGCTTGAATGAGTAAAATCTCTTTTTCCTGTTCCATCTCATCCCGATGTCTCTTGATATCGGCAATGATGGAATTCCATCGTTCAAGAATATCGAGCTTCTTATCATCGGTCAATATATCGAAGATGCGGACAATTTCGCGAGCATCATCTCTATGAAGTCAGGCAAGAGATATTCTCCTGAGGATTTCGGTATTTTCTGTAATCATGGGAAAGATAGAAATAAATATGTTTTAGGATTTCCCCGACAGATATGAGTATAGCATATCGAGAAAAAAGATACAAATAAATGAAAGGATTTTACGTTGACAAACTCTATTTTTCTATGAATTTTTTATTCTTGTATCCGTATCTTTTCGATATGTATACACTTCCCTGCCTGTATCTCTACAAATATTCCTGTCAGTATTCCTTCTCCGATAACTTGTTCGGCTTTCGGACCAAAAAGCCTCGTTCCTGTGAGAAGTGATGGAAGTCGAGATTCAAAAGTATGTCCAATAGAGCTCCAAAGTGCTCCCGTCATACCAAGGTCCGTAATCATCCCTGTTCCTTTTGGAAATATCCGTTCGTCATTGGTTTGTACATGGGTGTGTGTTCCATAAACAACAGCAACTTGTCCATCCAGAAAATGTGCCATGTTTACTAGTTCTGCGGTTGTTTCTCGGTGAAAATCAACCACTATTGCATCATATGTTTCGGTCAACCCAGAGAGAAATTTTTCTATATATTGAAATGGATTATCCAAACTATCGTGCATAAAAGTTGACGACATCAAATTTATCACCAAAAGTCGTTGCCCATTTTTCTCGACTATTTTCCAACCCTTTCCAGGAATAGGATAATCCTGATGCTCACAATAATTCGCTGGACGAATCTGAATAGAACGAGGATCAGAGAAGATATTTCCTGAGTCTTTCAAATTGGAAAATACATGATTCCCTCCTGTGAGTATATCAAAACCGAGATCTTTCATCGCCTCAACATGTTTTTCTATCGGTCATTTTCCTCCAGTGATATTTTCAGAATTGGCGATCATAAAATCTGGCGCATATTTTGCGCGCAAAGCGCCGATATTCTCCGTCACCATTCTCCGTCCTGTTCGCCCAAATACGTCTCATAAAATAAGGATCTTCATAGAAATTTTCTAAATAATTATAGGGTATTTTTATAAGTATATAGATTTTCCCAAAAATAGAAAAATATTCTATTGAAAAAACTCGTTTTATCAGTATGATGTGTGCAATTAATAATAATTGAAAAACTATGCGAGAAACAAATGTAAAACACATCCAAGAAATCGAGCGCCTCAAATACTCTGGGCTCTATGCTGATGCTAAAGTGAAGGTTCAAGGATATCTTCTACAACATGCTGATGATTATAGACTCTATGAAGAATTAGCTGACATCGGACTCTATGAGGGTAATCTTGACGCTGCGGAAGCAGCACTCAAAGTTGCACAGAAACTTCATCCAGAATCTGCAACAGGTATGTATTTGATGGGATTTATTCATATTTCTAAGAGTCATTTTCGTGTCGGTGTGGATTTACTGGAAAAAGCCAATGAGCTCTTTCCTAACAATCCAGAGATTCTTCGAAATCTCGGATGGTGATATGCTATGCTTGGAAATCCGAGCAAAGGAGTTGCTGTTATGAAAAGAGCTCTCAATCTTGCTCCAGATGACGAACTCATCATGGAAGATCTTGGTGTTACACTTATCTCAGAGGGAAGCATAGAAGAAGGGGCATCTATGCTCAAAAAAGCTGGAAAAGAATCTCGTCTCGACGAACTCAAAATGATGATGGGAATGTAAAGAGGGTCATAAAGTCAAAAGTCCATAAAGTCAAAAGTTATAGTGGATTTTTATAATACGATTCAACTTTACAAACTTTCTACTTTATAGACTTTATAGACTTTATAGACTAAACTCATGTCCTTCAAGATAAGTAATATCGTTGATTACAATCAATTCATCGCACTCGATATAGGAACCTCAAAGATCAAGGTTCTTATTTGTTCGATTGAGTGAGCAGAGCTTAAGATACTCGGTTCTGCGATTATGCGTCAGAGTAAGAAAAATATCATCGATGGGGAGATAGCTAATCTCTATGGAGTTTCAGAAACTATCAAAAAAGCTATCAGTAAGGCCTGAGAAAATTTGGATGAAATACCGAATGATATGGTAATATCTCTTGGATCCACTCTCACATTTTCAGATATTATTCGTATGAATTATATTCGAGAAAATCCCGAGGAACTCATTACTATGGATGAGATCGATCATATCGTCAAAAAGGTAGAACATACTTCGCTCGACCGTGTAAAAGGAAAGATTCGCGAAAGAACGGGGATTATTGAATCGGAAATGAAACTCGTTACCACTTCTCTTATTTCTATCACGGTGGATGGGAAAAAACTTGGAAATCCTATTGGGTTTACTGGGAAAAATATCAGACTGGGGATTATTAATATCTTCGTACCAGTTTCTTATGTGAGTATGATTCAAAATATCGGACGTTGACTTTCGAAAAATGTTATCTCACTTATCCCTTCTATAGTCACGCTTCCGAAACTTCTCGAAGAGAAAAATGAGAACTTTGATTTCAATGCGTGTATTGATTTTGGGAGTTCTAAAACTACCATCGTAATTGAGAACAAAGGAGAGATTCTCGGGGGAAATACTCTAAACTTTGGTTTCGGACTTCTCGAGGAAACATTCAAGCAAAAAGCACCCAATCTCGGATATCTCGATATAGAGCATCACATCACTCATATCGAGGAAACATATGAGGAATACAAAGAAATATTCGATATATTTCTCGGAATTCTTTTCGATGCATTATTTGTTGCGATGACCGATATTACATCGCAATTGTTTCTGAAAAATATCTTCATATCTGGTGGAGGATTTTCTCCGTTTCTCCAGAAGAAACTAGAAGAATATTTGAAAACAAAAAACATAGGAAACAGTATTCATGTGGAACCGGTCGTAATCAATATTGAAAATATTTCCCCACATGATACCGGAAGCTTCACTCAAGTTCTCGCTCTTGCAAAAGCCACAGAAGAGATGCTTCTTCTCAAAAAAGATCCCATAGCTCGCATACTTCGCTACATAATCTACCGATATGAATAAAAAAACTCTCCAGATCGATAAATACGATTCCCTCATACGGATATTTGAAAAGATATCTTCTACAGAATCAGGCGAGATTCAGATGGAAGTAGAGGATAATGTTCATCTCACTAATTATCTCAATTTGAAACTCCTCCTCCACCGCTTCCCTACGAAACGGTTCTCTTTTATAACGAATAATACTGAACTCAAAAGACTCTGAGAATCTCTCGGAATCCGATTTTTTCAAAAAAGTAACGATATAGAGTTTGAGAAAGAATATGCAAAAAATCATATTCTTCGTCACAATTTTACGGCTCTTGAGTACACTCGCTACGAGATTAATAAACTTTTTTCCAGATTTCTTTTTCTCTTCAAAAAGAAAACGAATGTTTATAAAAATAAGAAACGCGGACAGGATTCTCACCTCTTTTTCCTCATTATAGGACTCACGATTTCCCTCTCACTTCTGGTATTTATATTCTATTTTGCGGTATCCAAAACCTATGTCACAATAAGTCCGGAGCTCGATGTTAAAACGATATCGAGAAATATCCTATTTACACAAAAAGAAGCCAGCGTGCTCGATAGTAAAAATACTATCACCGTTCGACCAATCAATCTCGAAATTCCTATGGAATACACGTTTAACGTAACGGCAATCGATGAGATGAGTACACAAAATGCTCATGGAACGATCGATATCTATAATGAACTCCGACAAGAACAGGTATTTCGTCCAGCAACACGTTTTATGACGGAAAATGGTCTCATATTCAAAACAGACGACTGGATAAAGGTACCTCCTACCCAAACTCTTTCGGGAATGACTGTTATAGGGAAATCCACTGTCACACTGACGGCTGATACCTACGATAATAAAGGGGGTATCATCGGAATACATGGAAATATCCCAGAAGGAACTACTCTCACTATTCCAGGACTCAAGTTCAATCGTGACAAAATTTATGCAAAAACAACGACTGCTTTTGATGGAGGAATAGATCCAAAAATTCATGTGTTGACCGATAAAGAAATAACAAATTTCAAGGAGATACTTACAGAGAAACTCAAAAGTAAAGCTCTCGAAACACTGAAAAATACTATCAAGAAGAATAATACAGAAAATGGAGAAAATTATGATATTCTCCCTATCAATGAAAACATCATCTATACACCTGGGAATATTACTCTCTTAAAATGAGCAAAGATTGGAGACAAAGGCGAAGAGGTGAGTATGGAAGGAAAAATCAAAATCAGTACTTATATTTATGATAGAAATGCGACTCTTTTCTATCTTAAAACTATTCTCAATGAGAGTCTCCTGTTTGGAACCGAGAAACTCATAGGAATCAATGATGACAGTCTACGAATCACAAATATTATATCAAAAAATACTGCGTCACTTTTCTCTATGAAAGCAACGACCGAACTCGATTCTACCATTTCGTACAATTTCGAGGATGTCTCCAATAATCTGACAAAGAAACTCAAGAACCTCATAGTAAATACTTCTGTTAAAGAGGCTACTTCCCTCCTCCTCAATGATAATAATATTGCAAGTGTCAAAATCACATTCTCCCCATTCTGGCTGACACAAGTTTCCAGTAATCCTGATAATATAGAATTCATCATACAGAAATAATTTTCACCATCTTTTTACCCCCCACATCCCATGAGCGCTTCCTATACTGGAATATATTCCCAAATACAACCGCATTTCGGATTCGTCGAAACATTGGAGGGAGAAGTATTTTTTATAGGAAAACGTGAACGTAATGGGGCTCTCGACGGTGATACGGTTAAAGTACAAGTCACCAAACCAGGAGTAGAAGGGAAAAAAACAGAAGCGAAAGTCATAACTCTCATAAAAAGAACCGAGAAAGTCCTCGTGGGGAAATATATCAAACGCCAAAAAAGTACGTATGGTTTTGTACAAGTCATCGAAGGATTTGGTGGAAAAGATATATTTATCAGCGATCGAGATGCTCTCTGAGCAAAAAATGATGAGATGGTCACTATTCGAGTATTTGGCGATAAAAATAAACCTCACGGGAAAGTCTTATCTATTCTCGGTCACAAAGATAGTCAAGGAATGGCAGAGAAAATTGTCTTCCATGAGAATGGAATTGTAAAAGAATTCAGCGAACAAATACTTCGAGAAGCACAAAAACTCCAACCCAGCACTTCTTCTCTTGCGCGTGTTGATCTCAGAAATGAATGGATTGTAACCATCGACGGAGCCGATGCAAAAGATCTCGACGATGCCATAGGAATCAAAAAATTTCCAAGTGGGAATTTCGAAATCGGAGTACATATCGCCGATGTCGCAGAATATGTTCGAGAGGGGTCTATCCTCGACCGCGAAGCCTATCAGCGTGGAACCAGTATTTACACTCCCGATGAAGTAGTTCCCATGCTTCCTGAACATCTTTCTAACAATCTCTGTTCTCTCCATCCAGGAACTCCCAAAGCAACACTCAGTATAACGATGGAACTCGATAAAACAGGGAAAGTGCTTCATTCTCGAATCGACGAAACACTCATCGAAAGTAAGCAACGATTTACGTATGATGAGGTTCAGATTATCATAGATGCGTTGGATAAAAAAACGGACGAACAGGCAGTTTTCGAGAAATACCCAACAGAAGTCATTGAACTTATTCGTAATGGACTCGAGCTGAAGCGTATTCTGGATAAGCGACGAGCCAAAGAGGGAAAAATAGACTTCGATCTCAAAGAAGTTAAAATCATCACCGATGAAAAAGGGAAAGTGGTAGATATTTCCAAGCGAGATAGAAGCGAATCTCACAAAGTCATCGAGGAATTTATGATACTTGCCAACGAGGAAGTTTCAAGATTTTTCAGTGAGAAAAAAATCCCATTTCTCTACCGAGTTCATGAGAAACCAAGTGAGGAAAAAGCCGATGAACTCATTCTCCTCCTCGATCACTACGGATATAATCTGACTCGTGAGATGCTCAGTCCTCGATCACTTCGTGAAATTATGGATACGCTCCATAACAAGGACTATTATTTCGTGCTCTCTAAACAGATTCTCCAAAGTATGTCCAAGGCGATTTATTCCGAGGAGATTCTCGGACATTTTGGACTGGCTCTCCATTTTTATTCACATTTCACTTCTCCAATCAGACGGTATCCTGACCTCCAGATTCACCGAATTATCAAGGCGTACATTCATAAAAATCTCGACCAAAAAGAGATTTCTCGCTTCAAAACACTTCTTCCAAAAGTCGCAAAACATACTTCCACCACCGAACGAAAAGCTGAAAATATCGAATATATGATTCGGGATATCAAGATTATCGACTATATGCAGGATAAAATCGGAAAGATTTACGACGGAATCATAGCGTCCATCGGAGACCACGGAATCTATGTGGAGCTCCCAAATGGAGTCGAAGGGCTCGTCTATATGCGCGATATGCGAGCAACCAACTATTTCGATGAGCGAGCCGGAACTCTCAAAAGCCTCTCTGGAGGCAAGACCTTCAGCCTCGGCGACCCGATTCGAGTACGAGTGACACAGGCAGACAAGACACTCCGAAGATTGGATTTCGAGGTGGTGAAATAGATGAATTTTAGAATTCTTAAAATAAAGGAAATTGCCTGAAATTCGCTATCCCCGTAGCAAGCTAACGGGGTATTACGCGAATTTCTCGCTACACTACGCTTGACGACCGGCAATTTCTAAAAAGTAGTTAGAGTAGGAAGAGTGGAATCCCACGCCGCAAGCAGCGGGGTATAAGAATTTAATAAAATCATTAAAAATCCCCTTAATTCCAACAAACAAAACTAT
>MNYO01000054.1 GCA_001873165.1 Candidatus Gracilibacteria bacterium CG2_30_37_12 | reverse complement strand
AGGAATATCTGCCTACTTCCGAAAATACAACTCCTATGATCCACACCAGTCACTTGGATACAAAACCCCAGATGAAGTATATTACGGAGATGAGAATGTAAAAAGATTCCCTCTGATTATTCCGAGAGAACGAACTTTAAGGAAGGAAACGTCATTTGGAAATACATAGAAATACAAAAAAGAAGAGAAAACCTCCTCTTTTTTGTAAATATATTATTACGGGACAAGTCTATTATTTTTTATGACTACGATGAGTTCTACGAGGGTGAAACCATAATAATTACGAGATCTATATTTTTGATAGGGAGTTTTTTGGAGTAAATAAGTATCTTTTATTTGCATAGAAAAAAAGGATAAAAATATAATACAGACAGTGTAATATATTTTTTTTGGATATACAATAGGATTTGTATATCTCACAATTACAGTAACGAGGTTTACATTTCGGGCATATTTTAGTCATAGAAACAAAACAAAGCGGATAAACCGCTTTGTTGTACCATAAACTTAAGTAAAAAACACCCCATAAATGTCTATTAAGCCGAAATTTATTCTCCTATAAGTTCATATAATTCCTCTAAATCCAGTATCTTTACTCCCAATTCTTCTGCTTTTGTTTTCTTGCTTCCTGCATCATTTCCGACAATCAGATAATCAAGTTTTGCCGAAACGGAGGTTCGGACTTCCCCACCATTCAGTTCAATGAGTTCATGAATCTGATCTCGGGAAATGCCTTCAAAACTTCCTGTGACACAAAAGGATTTTCCTGTAAATCTGAGAAAAACTTCCTCACTTTCTCATTTTTGCATACTCGTAAAAGTCGGATGCACTTCATATAGGAGTTTCGTAATCATTTCCCGATTTTCTTCGAAATAGTAGACGATACTTCCTGCTGTTGCCGGTCAGACATCATGAATCTGCTCCAGTTCCTCATAGGTCAAATGAAAGAGAATATCTCACAATCCCCTTTCTCCTATCTTTTCACTCACATATTTCGCTAATAATTTCCCTGTTTTTCTTCCTACTTGCGGAATCCCGAGTGCGACGAAAAAACTCGCAAGTGGTATATCTCGACTCGCTTCTATGCTTTCGAGAATATTATCCACTTTCTTTTGTTTGAATCCCTCAAGAGCAATAATGGATGAGGAGTATTCACGAAGATGATAAATAGAAACAAAATCAGTCAGGAATCCTTGTTCTATAAAAATATCGATAATCTTATCTCCCAGTGTTAACATATTTGCTCCGTGTTTTCAGGCAAAACTCTTGAGGGCACCAGAAGTTTGAGCTGGACAGGTGGCACGAGCAGGACAATAAAGAGCCACCTTTCCTATATCCTGAACGAGGAACGTTCCGCAACTCGGACAAGTAATTGGTGGTGTAATTATTTTCTCCGTTCCATCTCGTACTTCGATAATAGGACCGATAACTTCGGGGATAACTTCGCCCGCTCGAACGATAAAAACCTGATCTCCTTCCATAACTCCTTTCTTTGCCAACTCATCGTAGTTATGAAGAGTAGCACGACTTACGGTCACTCCTCCAACATTTACTGGCTCCAAAATAGCCACTGGAGTAATAATTCCCGTTCGTCCGACCGAATGTTCAATAGAGAGAAGTTTCGTCCGAACATTGGTTGCGGGAAATTTGTAAGCAATCGCATAACGTGGATGATGTTCGGTGGTACCAAGTGTATTCCAAAGTGTGAGATTATTAAGCTTAATAACCAGTCCATCTATTTCAAAATCAAATACGGGACGATTCAGAGTCAGACGATGAATCTCTGCTTGGAGTTCTCTGATATTTGCGGCACTGAAAATATACGGAGTTTTGGTAAAACCAAAAGATTCCAGAAGAGAAAGATAATCTCTGTATGTCTGTATTTTTAATTCTCATCTCCCCTCTTCAGTTTCGGCATATGGGAAACTATAGGCATAAAAAGCGAGTTTACGCGAAGCAGTGATGGTATAATCGAGTTGCCGCAAACTTCCTGATGCAGCATTTCGTGGATTAGAAAATACTTTTTCTCCTGTTTCCATACGTTCTCGATTGATGCGCATAAATTCAGAAATCGGAAGGACTACTTCCCCACGAATTTCCACTTCTTTGGAAGTAAATGAAATATGTCGTGGAATACTCACAATCTGCAAAGCATTGATAGTCACATCTTCTCACTCCACTCCATTCCCACGAGTCAACGCCTTTACAAGCTCTCCGTTTCGATAGGTAAGTGAAAGCCCAAGTCCATCGAATTTGAGTTCCATCGCATATACGAGAGTTTCATCGGATTTAAGGATATTGCGAATACGCCCCTCAAAATCAATTATATCATTTTCATCATACGTATTATCAAGTGATATCATCTGTGAGGCATGGAGTCATTTCTGGAACTGATTCGAAACCAGAACATCGATTCGTTTGGTAGGAGAGTTTGAATCCCATATGCCATACTTTTCCTCCAGATTTTTGAGAGTTTGAAAAAGTATATCGTATTCTCGATCAGAGATAATAGGAGATTGCTCGGTATAATAGAGACGATTATGTTCACGAAGTACTTCCTGAAGGAGTAAAATGTCTGACTCGTTTAAAGCAGAAATTTGAGTGAGGAGTTTTGTTGTTTGAGCAAGGAGCTCTGATAATTGCATATGTAAATATTTTCCAAGTAAATAACTCGAATGATAATATAGAAAAAGAGTAAGAAATCAAGCATCGTATTTTCTTCTTCTATTCATTATAAATAAATCGGGGACGTAGTTGGTAGAAAAGGTTTTTATTTGAATTTTCATTTTCTTTTCATATACTGTTTGAGTATTTTCTAACTTTTTTTCTATGTATAAAGTGCAAAAAACAGTTTCTATTATTATGGTTGGAGTTTTACTCAGTTCCTTTTCTACATCATTTGCATTCACCAATAAAGAAACCGTTATCACTTCTATCGATACACTCAATACTTCTATTTCTACCAGTATTGCAGACAAAGAAAAAACACTTTCTACTCGTGCGAATGAACTCGGAAATCGCTACGATACGGCTATCGGATCTCTCGGGTACCAATCGAGTGAAGTAGAAGCGTTGACAAGTATTCAGAAACTTGCCGTTCCTTCTTTTCATCAGGATATCTCCAAAGCATTTCTGGACTTGAAGCAAAATATCCTCCAAGATATTAAAGCAACACAAAGTGAACTCACGAGACTTCATGATGAAATCGCACTGGGATATACAAATCTTTCTAACGCACAGAAACTTTCTTATGATGCAAAAATCGCAGATATACAAAATAAATATACTGCATTTTTGAGCGGAAGTACCAATTCGATAGATACATTTACTGCTACTTTTTCTGGACGAGTGGTATCAGACACTACTCTCGTAGAAAAGATGATGATTGAGAATAAACCATATATTCTCTTTATTCAGGGTGTTCGCTCTGGATATGCATGAGTAGATGAAAAAAAGGCAAATCTTTTCACTCAAAAAGAGATTCTCGAAAAACAAATTCTCCCAAAAGTTCAAGGAGGATTTCTCGCATTTACCACCAACAAAAAAACATTTACTGATGCTATTCGCAAAGATTTAAATAGCGGTCTGGAACAATCTATGAAACAGGAGCGACTCAAGAAACAGGAGGTGGAACTTCGTGCCTATATCGAAACTATTATGAGTAAATGGAATGAATATCTAACTCAGAATTTTTGACAAGATGATGAACTTATCAGTACCACTCAAGACCTCGGAAATATTATAACTCTTGAAGATACACTTCATAATCGCATATACGATACAACTGGAAATATCCAATCTCTTGACATGTCTGGATCAAGTCTTCTTTTGACAGATATTAACAAGATGAATGGAGATATGGGGCATATAAATACTATACTTCAAAATATCATCGCTTCTTATAGCACAGGAAATGTTCTTTCCTCACTCAATGATAGACTTATTACTGCTTATCAAACAGAACTTACTGTCTATCGGGCAGACTTTACAAAACTTCTCGAAGAACGACTCAATACGACTCTTTTGGAAGAAAAAAATCATACTCAAACTCTCGCTCTTCTCGACCAAGAGGAACAGATCTTGAAACAAAATCTTGAAACAGCAACCAGTGCAGATTTTACCGAACAACTCGTTAATAATTTTATTACCAAAATAAATACCCTCACAAAAGCCGATGGAAAAGCCGATACTCTCAAAAAATCACAGATACTCAAAAATCGCTATATGAGAATAGTAGTTCAAAAAAAGATTGACAATGAAGCGTTTATTCCTTACTACGGAATCAGAAATACGCTCGATGCTTCCCTGGCTCAGATTTTTATCTCTCTCGAAAACAAAGTCGGAAAAGATACACTCGTTATAAAATTCCCCACTATCACCGATAAAATCGATACACTTCTCCAGAGAACAACTATTTCTCCGAAAATGCGTTATAGTCTCCTTGTAGTGCAATCTAATATCTTCCAATATCTCGAAGATGCAACAAAATAAAAAAGGATCTATCCTTCTCTATACGCTCTTTCTCTCCTCTTTTCTGGTACTCTTTTTCGTCTCTTTTCAATGAGAACTCGAAAATATACTCGAATGAGCGCAAGATTCTGAACAAAGTGTCCAAGATATATCAAGTAGAGAGAATGCTTTGATTCTCCTAAAAAACGCCACAAAAGAACTTACTATTATTGATTCCAATCAAAATCTCTCACTTATTTCCACCACTCAAAATGGTACGATTTTTACTGAATCACTTATGGAAACAGGTTCACAAGAATACTACATAACTTCTACAGGTGGAGCTAATGCTTTGGATATAAATATTATAGAATGATGACCGATTTTGTATCATCTTGCTGCATTTAATTCTGGGTCCGAAGCATCTGCGAGTATAGTTTCTTCTGGAGTAATTACAACTAGTAGTACTATCAATCTCTCTCCTACTCTCGATACTCATATCCTCATCATAGAATCCCTTGCTGGGCACTCTCGGTACGCTCTCGATACGAACATAACCACCACTATTCCCACATCGAGTTCCTATCGTTTGGAGCGAGATATCAACGGGTATAAGAAAGAGGAAGGAATATTTTCTATTACCAATTTCCTCCCAAGATCTCGAGTGAATTTTGATTATCAAAAAATGGGGATGTATTTGAAATAGAAAATGAAAAATCCCCCAGGAGTATCGAGAAATGGGAGGATTGTCAGCATTTTATGGAATACAAGTTGGAATTCTAGATACATGTGAAGAATTCCAATTTATACCGAACATGTATTCATTACAACCCCATGTTACATCGATACTCGCACTAGTACCAATAGGAAGATTTGTAACTGTTAATACTTCAGTGTCGTGACCATTGGCGTTTACACAACCAGCTGAAAGTTCCGTTCATACACAATTCATACTTGCTCCACAATCTTTTATAAGAACATCATATGGCGAACAGTTCGAGTCTCCACGCCATCATAATCACATCGTCATAATCTCACCAATAAATAATCCTGTAATATTGTTATATGTACCATATCCACGTAGTGGAATAATTCCATATGGACCATTGTAAGAAAATGCCCAGTATCCAACGACTGGAGCACACACTGCATTCGTCAAACTACACTGCACACTATTCGCCGAACCGACACCTTGTCCGCTACAGTTCCAAGTACGAGTCGTACTACAAGCTACCTGACCACCGTCATTGATGGGACTTCCCGAAGTACAATCAAGGGCAATAGTATTATTATAACCCATTGCAGGCATAACTCACTACCGCTAGGGTTGGAGCAGGAGCAACTGCGAGTGGAAGACAAGTGTTTCAGGAGAGAGTGGGATAGGAGGGATTGGGGCAAGAGTAAGCTGTAGTTCCAATTGCAGCAATTGGAACTACACCACTTGAACCATTTATACCAAATAATGTCATATTTTGCCCACACTGAATACATAAATAACACCAGTTGGCGGGATAAAGTAAGTTTGTCATTACAAAACTACTTGGTTGTGCCAAACAAGCACTTGTTGTTAATGTATTAATAGGAGTCGTTGCTGTTGCTGCAATCCCCACCCCTACCACCGCAGGATATGTACACATATGAGTTACTGCATTGAGTGTTCCACTTGGGCAAGAGTAGTTAGTTATGACATTTGGTGTCGTGGCATTACAAGGAGGATTATTGAGGATACAACTCGCTCCATTCCAGATATAGTTGGCTGCACAAGTAAAGGTACAGTTTCCTGGAGTCGCACTATAGGTCCAAGTTTGATTGAGAGAACTCGGAGTTCCTGTGGTAGTGATTCAGAGATTTGGAATAGTAGTTGTTGTAGGAGTGGTGGCACAAGAGTTTGGGAGATTTACACAGCTCGGACTGCCATTCGCATTAAACCCACTTATAACCTGATCTCCTATACAAACTGAGGATATCGCAGTGAAGAAGTCTTGGAACTTTCCACCAATGGATTGTCCCATAGGAGCTGGTGGGAGATTGGTGCTAGTCGGAGTAATGGCGGTATGGGGAGTGTAAGTCGTTGGAGTAGCTGGATCCACACAGTATTTGAATCCATCGGTCGCAAAACCTTTGACGATCTGGTTCCCGGGACAGAGTCCGTAGAGATTCCCGAAATACTTAGCAAACATCCCTCCGGATATCTGTCCTGTTGGTACTCCTGCTGGATAGGTTCCAGGAGTAGAAACAGGAGCTGAGGAAAGAGCAGGTCAGGTATATGCTCCCGTAGGTCAGACACAGATTCTGTTATAGCTCGCATCGAATCATTTGAGGAAAGTACCTGGAGTACAGGAACCGACAATATTGGTAAATCGAGTATTGAAAGAACCATTACTCGTGAAAGTAGCAGGAGTTGCAGGAAAAACCATTCCGATAGCATAGACGAGTCCTATGAAGAGAGAAGAAAATCAGAGAAGGAGGAGAAGTTTGAGAGAGATACTTCTACCCCCCCATTTTTTTCGTCACTTTTGAAATATACTTCGATGTATTCTTTGTTTTCATAGGAAAAAGTATGAAATTGTAAAAATAATTATATCTTCAAATACCTCATCAATCGTTCATTACTCGTCAGTTCCCCTCATTTTTCTGATTCTTGGATATATCCGAGGAGAAATGCTCGAAGTTCATAGCTATTCACATCCTGAGTCAGGTCGATATCGATCGTATTGAGTCCACGCTTTTTCAAGCTCAGTCGGAGTAAGATCGGTTTTCTGTTATCGTACACGATAGAAAATTCTTCGATGGAAGGATAATCATAGAAGCCTCCATTGATATTTACACCATTTTCATCCACAATAATCTCCGTGTTTTCTGGAGCATTATTTTCCATAAGGAGGTAGACTCCAACGAATATGAAAACAACCATACTCAGTACATAGAGTCCGACAAAAATCCCCCAAATGATAAAAGCCAGAGCAAAAATCCCAGCGGTTGTATACCAACCAGCTCCTTTGGTATTGTGTGTTGCGATATTCCAAGAAAACATAATTGAGAGGGATGAAAGAATAGTGACTAGGGAATAGAGGGAATGGAAATTATGATTCTGCCATTCCGACCGAAGTGGGGAAATCCCTTTTGGTCTAGAAATTTTGTTTCAAACGAAGTGATGAAAAGGGATTCCTCGATTTCACTCGGAATGACAATAACTGATAGTTTTGATTCAAAGTACATCTTTTTCAGAAATTTCTACAGATTACTCATTATCATATTAATAATAAACCACGACGAAACAGAAATGACGAAACCGATGATTCCATGTTCGATGGTTTCTTGTCCTTTTTTCTTTTCTTGGGAAGTCAGTCCAAAAAGTGCCATCTGAAATGCTCCGTAGATAATCATGATAACTGCAACTGTTGCAGCAAATCCGAGGATAAAAGTCGTCGCATAACTGATAATCTTAGGGATATCATCGAAACTAATATTTCCATTACGGAGATCGCTATTACTAACGGCACCACCTCATCATAAAATTCCCGTTTCATCTGCAGCAAATACATGTTCTGAAAGGAAAAAAGAAATCACTATCACTCCTGAATAAAAAAGATGTTTCATAAGATATTTTGGGATAAATACTAACATAGTGCCAATTATATCTATTTTTTCACACAATCCAAATTTTTTGATTTTTCTCAAAGAGAGAATTTTATTCTCCATAAAAAAAATATTTGTAAATACATTTCATACCTGAGAAGATGTTTTATTTTTGTATTTCCGAGTCCGATATGATAATATAGTTTTATCTGCATTTAAACCATTCAAATATGAATTTCTCACCACACATTCAAAAAATTGTCAGCCTCTTCAAAGGGGCTGGAAAGAAAAATGATAGCATCATACAAGGAACTCCCGTTCTGGATAAATCCTATATTCCTACCCAAAGCATCACTCCGCAAGAACGACAAGATAGTACGATAAAAATGGATGATATTTTCGCAAAAGCTCTGTCTCTTGGTGCTTCGGATATACACATAGAACCAGAAGAAGAAGGACTTCTCATACGCGTTCGTGTCGATGGACGTTTTATAGAATACGGACATTTTTCGAGTTCTGAAAAAGCCCCACTCATCGCAAAAATCAAGATTCTCTCCAGTCTCAAAATCGATGAACAACGTCTCCCTCAGGACGGGAAAGCGAGTTATCACGATATATTAACCGATAAAAATGTAGATCTTCGTGTAAGTATTATCCCGACGATTTATGGAGAAAAAGTTGTTATCCGATTACTGAGGAAAGAAAATGAACTCATCGACCTCCGCTCCATAGGAATCCTCCCCATGAATATGGTGAAAATCAAGAAACATCTCGAAAATCAGTTTGGACTCATATTGATCGTCGGACCAACAGGATCGGGGAAATCCACGACACTCTATTCAATGCTTTCACGATTTGACCCCGAAGAGAAAAATATTTCAACACTCGAAGATCCAGTAGAATATCGTATAAAGTGAGTGAATCATACACAGATTAATCCACAAATTGGGTTCAATTTTGCCGATGGACTCCGAAGTCTCCTCCGTCAAGATCCCGACATTATTATGGTGGGAGAAATCCGTGATACAGAAACCGCTCGTCTCGCAGTCGAGGCTTCTATCACAGGACATCTCGTATTTTCCACTATCCATGCAAATTCCACCGTCAACACTCTCCAACGTCTCACGAACCTCGGAATCGATCCACTCCTCATAACTTCCAGTTTGCGACTCATCATCTCCCAGTATCTTGCACGGAAACTTTGTTCACATTGTAAAGTCGCCTATAAACCAGATGAAACTATCAAGAAAAAAGTCCTTTCTCGTATCGGTAAATATATAAGTGAACCAGATGAACTAATGTTTTATCACGCACTCGAAGGTGGTTGCGAAAAATGTAATCATAAAGGATACAAAGGAAGAACGGGACTTTTTGAGATTCTCGAGATGACCGAAGGAATTGAGAAAATGGTACTTTCTCACGCTTCCAAAACTCAACTCGAGATTCAAGCTATCGGCGATGGGATGATCACTATTAAAGATGATGCACTTATAAAAGTCGTACTCGGGGAAGTAAGTTTAGAAGAAGTTTTGCAAGTACTTGGAGGGTAAAAATATCTCATATAAAAAAACTCCGAACAGGTTTTTTCGGAGTTTTTTGGTACATATTTTTTCTTTTTTTGTAAATTTAAATCAAATAGCAAAAATTCTTAAAAAAACATATTTTGAAATTCACCTATTTTCCCTATACTCTCACTTAAGAAAAGACACATCCTATCCACTATTTACCTATTCTCTATGACAACAGAAATCGATATCTCTCAGTTTATAAAACCTCTGGTTCATAAAAAAGTCTGATACGCGGCACTTATTGGACGCCCAAACTCTGGAAAGTCTACTTTTATCAATGCACTCATCGACGAGAAAGTCAGTGCTGTTTCTAGTAAACCACAAACCACCCAGAAAACCATCCGTGGAATCTACAACGACGACGATTCTCAGATTATATTCTTCGATACTCCAGGTATTCACGAATCGAAGGAAGAGCTCAATATCATCATTAATAGTCAGGCGGCAACGGCCCTCAATGATGCGGATATTATTGTTCGATTTATCGATATTTCCCGACAACGCGGAGAGGAAGAAGAGAAAATCAGCGAACTTCTCAAGTGAATCAAAAAACCAGTTATTCTCGTCTATTCGAAGTGTGATCTAAAGCATGCAACCGAGGCACGAAAAGATGCAATTAGTATCTCTTCTCGCAATAAAAATGGTTTTAATACACTTCTCGCAACTATCAAGAAATCCCTCCCGACTGGGCCACTTTTCTACAATGAAGATTATTATACCGATCAAGATATGGAAACTCGAATACGCGAAATTATCCGTGAAAAGATATTTCTCTCACTTGGCGAAGAACTCCCCTATGATATACTCGTGGATGTAGAAGATCTCGTGGAGGAAAATGGTATGATAAAAGCGCTTGTTATGCTCTATGTCTCCAAAGATTCTCAGAAAAATATCCTCATCGGGAAACAAGGAGCTGTTCTCCAAAATATCGGAAAACTTGCCCGACTCGAACTTGAAAAGATTCTCGAGAGAAAAGTATATATTTTATTGCGTGTAAAAACTATGTCCAAGTGGAATAAAAATCCTAATGTATTGAAAAAATATTTTGGATAGGAATATGAAATCGTCATTCCGAATGTATTTCGGAATCTTCCATATTAATTTAAAACAAGCGGAAGATACTGAAACAGGACTTTGTCCGAGTTCAGTATGACAAGCATTTGAACTTTTGACTTTACGGACTTTATAGACTTTCGACTTACTTTCTATGCTCAAAATCTCTGCTTCCTGAGAATATGCTCTCCTTCTCATAAAATATCTCACACATAATCCTGGGATCCACACAATCGGCATCGTCAGTGAGAAACTTTCTATCAAAGAACCCTTTCTCCGAAAAGTTGCCAATACTCTAGAAAATGCAAATATTCTCACCTCTCACAAAGGACGATATGGAGGAATAGAACTGGTCAAAAAAGATATTTCCATTTACGACATCCTATTAGCTGTTTGAGAAGATCTCAACATAACGGTATGTTCCTGAGGGAAATGCAACTCCTCTGAAACCTGTGGAATTGTCCCCACTATCAGCAATATCCAGCGTGGATTTGATACGATTTTGAAGATTACGAGGTTATAAATCACAACACTTTGTTTTTTAACTTTACATTCATATGTTTTCAGATGGTTTTCTAGGATTTATAGGAAAGTTGATTAGTGATTCGATATATCTTATCCCTCTACTTTTAATAACTTCTTTTATTAGCTTTCGGATTGATGATAAGTTACAAGTCAGCCACACTGTTTCTCGTAATA
>MNYO01000038.1 GCA_001873165.1 Candidatus Gracilibacteria bacterium CG2_30_37_12 | reverse complement strand
TTTCTCCGTTTCACTTCGAAAATACCTCACGTTCGATCCCTACCCATTCAATCTCATTATTTGTCACTAAAAAGACTCCGTAAAAACGGAGTCTTTTTTGATGACAAATGGTGGGCCGGGTAGGGATCGAACCTACGAAGGCGAAGCCAAAGGATTTACAGTCCTCCCCATTTGACCACTCTGGAACCGACCCAAAAAGAAAAAAAGTTCATAGTTTCTAGTTTAGAAAAGAGATTTTCATCTTTCAACTATTCGCCAGGAACTGTTTCAAAAACAATGGAGCCGCTTGTCGGAGTCGAACCGACGACCTACGGTTTACAAGACCGTTGCTCTACCAACTGAGCTAAAGCGGCAAAATTCTAAAAATTCTGCAAACCTTTCAAAAGCGAAGTAATTTATATGAAAAGTACGTACCAGAGTGAGCTGTACGAAAGTTGTACAGTGAACGAGGAAACAGAACTTTGAATGTAAAGAACGAGTTTTTCAAAGGTTTCTTCCCAAAAGAAGTGCGGGCATTGTATAGAAAAGTAAGGCTTTGTCAAAATTTTTATAAAAAAAGTTAAAAATTTGACTTATGGACCATTCCCATATACTGAATATAAATATTTATCCTCTTCTTTTCTATTCTTATGAGAAACCTTTTCCAAGACTACAAAAAGCAAAATTCCAAGAAAAATACGGTTATTATCGTGGCAAGTTTGGCATTTGCATTTTCTATAAATGCTTTTCTCTTCAGTACCGATATGGGAGCTCGTCTTCAGACTTCCGTACTCAACTCTACAACTAATACGAACGCAACTCCTGCTGATATTAATATAATCAGTGCGGGAACTGGTACAGATATGCTCAAAATTCAAACCAATAGTCGATTAGAAAATGTTTCTAGAGTTATTCTCCCCCTCGCTTTCGATCCAGAAGGACTCACGATGAGTAATGTATTCTCTGAAGACAAAGATATAGAAGTGGTACAAAATGCGAATATCCCAGGGAATTCTACTATCACCCTTCTCCTCAAGAAGCCAAAAACTCTTACCGAGAAAACTCCGCTCGTAACGATTGTATACAAGAAAACAGTACAAAAAACCGTATTGAATCTCGGAGAGACGCAGTTCAGAAGCTCCGATGGTACGCTTTATAATCTGACAAATACTTCTCTCGAATTCTAAAAAGAGATATCAAATCCTCTCACTTCACGGTCAGAGGATTTTTTTTTGCTTTTTCGAAGCTCTTCTCTATACTTTCAGGGAAATAGATACATCAAGTATAGAAAATGCTTTTCGAATGCATCGAGGATTTGTTTGAGTCATCAATATAAGACGAGTCCCGCAGGAAATGAGAAAAATATTTTCCATAAAAAAATACATATTATTCCTTCCTTCTGATTTTTATGAAGAAAATACTTACTGGAGTGAAACCAACTGGAGACCAGATGCACCTCGGAAATCTCCTCGGGGCCGTTCTTCCTTTTAAACGCATTGCAGAACAAAATGATGGAGCGATTTTCATTGCGGATCTCCATGCTCTCACATCGGTCAAGAATGCCACGGACCTTCAGAAAAACACTCATGAAATGATACTCACCTATTTTTCCATATTCGGCATCGATACCCCTGTTCATATCTTCCGCCAGTCAGATATCCCGCTCATTCCTAAGCTCAACTGGATACTGAATACAGTGACACCGTATTCGCTTATGCTTCGGGCACATAGTTTTAAGGATGCAGAAAATAAAATTCTCGCAGAAATACAAGAATCTGAGTTGGGAAAGAACGATAATATTCGTGCGAAAACCGCGGACCGTAGCGAGGCGTACTGAGATAGTACGATGAGCGAGGAAACGCAAGGTTTGAACGCGAAGATTGAAGTTATTCCCCAACTCAACATGGGAGTTTTTAACTATCCAATCTTGATGGCTGCCGATATTCTCGCCTATGATACCGATATTGTACCTGTTGGAGCCGACCAGAAACAGCACCTCGAGATGACCCGCGATATCGCCAAAGCTTTTAATAAAACCTACAAAGCAGATATTTTCAAACTCCCTGTCGAACATATAGAACCAAACGTTGCAATCCTCCCCGGAATCGATGGGCGCAAGATGAGCAAATCGTACAATAATTTCATCGGGATATTTGACGATGCGAAAACTCTGAAGAAAAAAGTGATGTCGATCGTGACCGATTCCAAGTGAGTCGATGACATCAAGACTCCTGATACCTGCAATGTTTTCGCCCTTATCAAGACGTTCGCCACTGCCGACAGAACCGAGTCGATTCGAACAAAATACCTCGCACCAGGGTATGGGTATGGCCATGCCAAACTCGAACTCTTGGAGATACTCACCGAATACCTCAAACCCTACCACGACGCTCGTGCGATGCTCGAACAGAATCCCGAGCTCATCGAAGTCAAGCTTCAAGAATGAGCTCGTATTATGAACGCTCGCATCGAAGCTAAGATGGTGGAAGTGAAAAAAGTAGTAGGGTTATAAGAATCCTGAGATTTCTCAAAAAGGAAGTAATTCAAGTGCAAATTGAGTATCCGAATGAGCTGTACAGAATAGTACAGTGAATAAGGAAACGGAAATTTAAGCTTGAAGAACAAGTTTTTCAGAAGTCTCTTCTTTACTTTTTCCCCATTTTCCATACTATACACTCACTTTAATTTCTACTTATTTTTCCTCTTATGTTTAAACTTGTTGCATTTTTCCAGAAACGTCCAAAAGATAGTACGATCCGTATCGGACGAATCGTTTTTGGTCTCGTAATTACTCTGCTTGTTGGATTCAATTTCCAAAACATTTCCATTCTCCATCTCCCAGATTTTATGAAACCGTATGAATTCTATAAAAAACTTGGACTTTTTATATTCGCTCTCGTTCCGATATTTATGGGAATCAGTGGAATATGCCTCGCGAAACGAAAATATGTTCGTATTATCCAGATATGTTTCGGTGTTGCACTCATTATTATCGGGAATTGGTTTATCGATGTAAAAACACCCGTTATTCAGGAAGTGACTCCTACCACTCAAAATGGAACACTCGATGTAAGTACGCTCGCCCCAACAAAAGTTCCTTCTACTCCTATTAATGTCGGTTTCTGGATTGCTCTCCTCGGAATTCTTCCTCTTCTTGCAGGAATTACCGGGAAATGCATCACGAGTAAATGTCTTAAATACGGGGAAATTATTAAGAAAATACGAGTATAAACTAAAAAAATCTCATTTAAAAGCCTCATCAAACGATGAGGCTTTTAATATAATCAATTACATATTCTCTGGAAGAACATTCAATATCTTTGCAAAGACTTGATCCTGAGTTCCGTGCGAATCAATCGTGCGCCAAGCTTTTTCGAGAATCGGAAGCTTAGAAGCTTTCTCATATCCTCGTTGTACTCATTCATAGAATTCTCGACCCAGCTTCTCAAACTTATCACCCGTTGCATCAGAAGTACGAGTGAGGGACTCATCCACATCTATATGCATGCAGAATACCATATCTGGCAAAACATTTCCCACTGCTTCTTTATTGATATTCATAATGATATCCAATCCAAGTCCTCGTGCCTCTCCCTGATTGGCAAGAGAGGAAACAAAACTTCGATCAGCTACCACTATACCTCCTGCCTCAATCGTCGGTTTTACAACCGTATTGAGAAGTTGGGCACGAGCAGCTGCATAGAGATATGCTTCAGTCAAATGGTGCATATCTTCCTCGAAAACACGAGATTGAGCCAGAAGTCGAATCTCTTGAGCGATAATGGTAGAACCTGGTTCGCGAACATGGATGATATTCCGAGTAGGATATTTTGCTTTCAGATATTCAAAAAGTTTCTTGGACTGTGTAGATTTCCCAGAGCCCACCATTCCTTCGAAGACGATATACATAGTTTCAATGAGTAATTATAAATTATTAAGAGGAAAACATTAAATTTCACGAACCATATGATATATATCATCGCTAGTAAGTTCTCATACATTGGGTAATTCTTCGATACCAAGCAGTATTCCTATAACGGCAAGATTAAAGAGATTATGAAGTCCGTTATCTGTAAAATGTTCTACTTTAAAATCATACCAACTATGACTATTAATATGTTCAGTATTATGGTGCATAGATATAAGAACGGCAAGAAATTGTTTTGCTTTTTCTATATTACCGTTATCTATAGCTTTCATCGCCGCTTCAAGTAATATAGATCGAGCACTACGACCCACGGAATGTCCACCTACATCATAACCATGCCAGATATATCAGAGCATATCTCGAATGGTATTATCTTGAAAACGGGGATTTACAAGAACTTCATTAACATATTTACAAAAATGCTCTCTCTGAAGTTTATTGAGTCATCCTTCTGGGTGAGTATAGATATATTCAAGATCTTTGTTTTCTGTTGGATTTATCATTTCTGTTCTAGATAGTAAATATTTTATACTGCAATTGGTGCTTTAATGGGTGGATGTGGATTATACCCTTCGATGGTAAAATCCACATATTTGAATGAGAATAGATCCTTCACCTCCGGATTCAGTTTCATAGTGGGGAGCGGATGAGGTTCTCGGGAGAGTTGCTCTTTCACTTGTTCAAAATGATTTGAGTAGATATGAGTATCTCCGAGGACGTGGATGAATTCACCTGGTTCGAGTCCAACTACCTGAGCAATCATCATAGTCAGAAGGGCATAGGAGGCGATATTGAAAGGTACCCCGAGGAACGTATCAGCTGAGCGCTGGTACATCTGACAGGAGAGCTTCCCATTTGCGACGTAGAACTGAAACATCATGTGACAAGGAGGGAGGAGCATACTATCTGCCTGCACGGGATTATAGGTTACGACGAGCATACGTCGGGAATTTGGATTCTTTTTCAAAGTCTCGATGACATTCTTCATCTGATCGATTCATTGGCTATTAAAATTACGCCACTGATATCCATAGACGGGACCGAGGTCCCCCCATTTTTTTGCGAAATCCACATCGGATTTTATAGATGCGATGAAATCCGCTTGAGAAAGTTCTCCTCCTTGTTGTACATATGCTTTGTAGGGCCATTCATCCCAGATATGAACATCATTATCGACCAGATATTTAATATTGGTATCTCCTTGAAGAAACCAGAGAACCTCATGGACAATCCCCTTTAAAAATACTTTCTTGGTTGTCAAAAGCGGAAATCCCTGAGAGAGATCAAATCGCATCTGATGTCCGAAAATACTTCGAGTTCCTGTTCCCGTTCGATCTCCTTTATCGACTCCTTCATCCATAATCTTTCGAAGAAGGTCGAGATACTGTTGCTCACTCTGAGACATAGATTTTATAATGATAATTATTAAAAATGGGGTTTTTAGGGGGAAAACTGCTTGAGTCTGACGATAAACAGTTTATTTGTTACCACCTGACGAGTTTTTTACCCCTAAAAGCTTTTGGTACTTTTGGCTACAAAAGTATAAAGAACTATTTCTTCATGGATTCCTCCACTACGGTCGGAATGACAGAATATTATTTTACTCCCGTAGTTCCAAAACCTCCTCGGTCTGCTTCTCCCATACTTTCCACGAGTTCAAATTCTGGTTTCTCGATTTTTACGAACATTCCTTGTCCGATTCGTTCTCCTTTTTCGATAGTCACTTCCTCTTTGCGCATATTGATATAAGCAAATTTGACACTATCATTATCGCCGCAGTAATCCTGATCGATAATCCCGATACTATTTACCTGCATAAGTCCGTAGTTTTTGAATGTTCCCGATCTTGGTGCTATCACGAGACAGTATCCCTCGGGTGTTGCAATAACTGTTCCGGTGTCTACAAGTTTCCATTCTCCTGGTGCAAAAACCACTTTTTCAAGTGATTCAAAATCGAAGGCACAAGCTCCGGGAGTCTTGTATTCGAGAACTTTTCCGGTACTATTTTTGATACGAACTTTCATAGGTTTTTAAAAATTGAGAAAATAAATTATTCTTTCGTGGTATAACTGGTCCAATTCTTTCCATGGTATCTCCCTGTTTCTTTATAATCCACTTCTGGAACAGATGACATCTCTGCAAAGATAAGTTGAGCTATTTCCATCTTTGGTCGGAGAATGATAGGTACGCTATTCAAATTACAGAGTTCAAAAACGATATTCAAATAGTGTCCTGGATTGATAAGTCCTGCAGTATTATGAACAATGAGTCCGATACGAGCGAGGGAACTTTTTCCAGAAAGTTGTATTAGATATTTGTCCGATCCGAAATAATCATGAGAAATCCCGAGTATACTTACTCCCGGATGAAGCGTAAAGCTTTCATTATCCTTGAGGATAATCTCGTCATATTCGGGAAGGATTTTATTCACGGGATCTATGAAAGAAGTGGAATGAGATTTTATCACGAGAAATTTATTTCCCAGAAGGATGTCATAACTTGCAGGACCGAGTCGTTTTGGATCAAAATCACTAAGAGTAATAGATTGATCAACAATAGCTTTCTTAATGTCTATATCAGAAAGAAACATATGGAGTGATTTTAAGAAATTAAAACATTTTGAGTATAGCGAAAATAAGGAAAATACAACTATTTCATCTCCAATAATTTCCCTTCTTTAAAATAAGGAATAGAAAGTTTGACACGTTCCATAAGGCGTTCGAAAAGATAGTAGTCTTCTTCCTCGGTTTTCAGAGAAAATACCACATGAGAAAAACCATCTTCCTCAAGATGAGCACTCATTTCATCAATATTAATACGCATCAGAAAGAATATCTCAGTAAGCTGTTTAAGAACCCCGATTTTATTTTCAAAAATCATCTCAGCTCGTATTTGTAATCCCTGCGTTTTCATGCCATCCCAGTGTGCTGGAATATATCGATCAAAATCTTTTTGTGTCAAAGAAGTACAATCAATTTTATGAATATGTACCCCTTCTCTCGTGATGTATCCCACCACTTTATCGAGTATTTTTGGATTACAACATTGTGCAAAACGATAGGGAATACCTTTTTCTCCACCAATAATCAGTTCACGGGTAATAGCCTCTTCTTTCGATGCAGATATAGGTTTTTCCTTTTTCACTTGTTCCTGGAGATCTTTAATTTTATGAAGCTCCGAACTACTATTTTCCAAAATACTCTTCGTTACCGATGAGGGTTTACGAGAAAGATTCCCGAGTTGCACAAGGACATTTTCTCGTCCTTCGGTATCGAGCGTTTTTCCATCAATTACTTTGAGGAGAGAAAGATCTTTATCGAGCGTTTTATTGAAATGTTTCAGCAGATGAGAATTGAGTATAAAACGTCATTTTTCTATCAGTTCACTTCTATTCACTCGATTACTATACGCTTTGATACATTCTCGAGCACGCGTTGTTTTGACAAATGAAAGCCAGGTAATATTTGGAAATTTGTTCTTGTCTATAACAACTTCTACACTTTCCCCATTATGGAGCTCATAATCAAGCGGTACAACACGACCATTCACACGAGCAACGATAATATGATCGCCAAGATCCGAGTGGATAGAGTAGGCAAAATCAATAGGAGTAGAACCTCTGGGAAGAACTTGAATCTGTCCTTTTGGCGTAAATGCAAAGATACGATCATCAAATACCCCAATTTTCATCTGTGTCATAAAATCAGAGTCTTCGGAATTATTCAAAATCTCCTTGAGTTCTGCTGCCCAATAAGTGTCCTTTGCAGTCTTAGATTCTCCTGTTTCAGAATACGCAAAATGCGCAGCAACTCCGATTTCTGCTTGATGGTGCATAGTAAGAGTACGAATCTGAATCTCAGTTGGTTGCGAGCGAAATTCATGAAACATACCAACAACGGTTGTATGGAGACTCTGATATCCATTTTCTTTTGGGAGCGCTATATAATCCTTGAATCGATTCGGAACGGGCGTCCAAATTGTATGAATAGTCCCAAGTACATCATAGCAATGATGGACAGAATCGGTGATGATACGAAGAGCGAAAAGATCATAGAGATCCTGTACTCGTTCATATCCTTTTCGTTGCATTTTTTTATAAATACTCCAGGGAGATTTCACTCGATAAGAGATATCGATAATAGGTACCCCTTCTGGCATATTATCCATAATGAGTTGTTTAACCTTGGTTGCAAAAATTTCTTGAGCCTCTCTAAATACATCTAACTCCTCTCTAATTTTCCCGTATTCTTCAGGATGAAGAATCTTGAAGCACTCAGTCTCCAATGCTTCTTTAAAATCAAAAATTCCAAGTCGATCAGCAATCGGAGCATAAACATTAAGAGTCTCAAGTGCGATTCGTTCTTGTTTATCCTTACTTGGATGAAATTCGAGCGTTTTCATATTATGGAGACGATCCGCAAGTTTCACGAATATAACACGGACATCCTCGCTCATGGCGATAAACATCTTTCGAAGGCTTCCGATAGTTCGTTCCTCTCCACGATACTTCAGATTGGAAAGCTTCTCCATTCCTGATGTTATATGTGCGACTTCATCACCAAATATCACTCGTATATCCTCCACAGTTTTATCCGTATCCTCGGGAACATCATGGAGAAGACAAGATTGGATAGTTACAATATCAGGTCGCAAAATAAGAAGCTCCCTCGTTGCCTCCACAGGATGAAGAATATATGGATCTCCCGATTTCCGAAACTGTCCCTCGTGGGCGTCTCGAGCGTAGATATATGCTTTCTGTATTTCTTCGGAAATTTTTTCTTTCGGAACATTTTTCATATACCCGGCAACTTCATCGATTATGGATTTTACGAGAATATTGATATGAAAGTAGTCAGGTACAATGGGGGCATCTTTAAACATGAAATGAAGTTTTTATGAATAGTATCTTTACGAAAGTAGTATATAGTTTTTTTGGGAGTTTTCAATGGGAAAAAAGAAAATACAAAAAGTTTATATTGCTTTCTTTATCTATTTTCATATACTTCCGGAGCTAAAATATACATATTTTGAAGTACTATCTTTTAGATACTCGAATAAATTAAAAGGGCAACTAATTGTTGCTCAGCCCTTTGATTGTCCTTTCGAGTATGAAAAAAGTGTGTATGTTTTAGCGAACGAGTGCATTAGTTGCCCTTTTGTTTCGCTAAAACATATATCTACATTCAAGTTCTATTTTAGCATTTACTTCCGTAAATGCTTTTTTGTATGAATCCATGGCTTAAGCTCAGTATAGAATATGCAAATCAACAAAGTTATCTGGATGATTTATTTAAAGTCTATCCAACTATACCTGAATGAATCAGGGATATAAATACAAGGATATGGTCTGATGTAGAATCTGCATATCAAAATCAAGATAATACAAAACTCATAAAACATCTTATAGAACTTGATCTTTTCCCTATAAAAGATTCGTATGTCGCATATCTCAAACGAGATAAAAATTCTATTTCTCGTAATCCTGCAACAATAAATCGAATCTGTGGAAGAATTTATGAGATGTGAATAGATAAAGTCTACGAAAATTGTAGCGAAGCAAAGGAAACTAATCGACAAATGGGACCAGCATTCAGAAATTGGCTCCGAAAGAAATCTCTCGGAATCGAACCAATAAAACTTAATGACTTTTTGAGTTCAAATGCTAATGCAATTCTCGATGAATGAGATGCTGGGATGATGCGATTTGCACAAGAACATCTTTGATATGAACGAAATAAAGGACTTGATTTTATTGGGAGATTTAATGGAAAATATGTTGTTTGAGAAGCGAAATTTCTCACGGATTTCTGATGACATCAAAATGCTCAATTTGAAGATGCAATAAGCACGCTCTATACACCAAATTTGAAAGCTATTCCTATAGCAATTCTTGACGGGATTCTTTATATTCATGGAGGAAACAAACTCCATAAAAGCATAACTGAAAAATACTCTGATGCCAATATTATGAGTAGTTTAGTCTTGCGTGAATTTTTATATCAAATCTAATTTCTCCGACCATGTTTCTTCATTATGAAGGCAAAAAATCGGAGAAACAGATTCTTTCCGATACAATTGCCAAAAAAAATAGATATATCCTCTAAAGATTCAAAGATTCTCATTTTATGAGATAATCTTTCTGTAATGAAAGGATTATTAGAAAACTGATTAAAATGAAAAGTTAAACTTGTATATATTGATCCTCCATTTGCCACAAATACTGAATTTCGAATAAATCCAGATAGAACAAGTACAATAAGTATGAGGAAAGAAGATACTATAGCCTATAGTGATACCCGTGTGTGAGCAGAGTTTTTGGAATTTATTCGAGAACGATTGATTTTACTGAGAGAATTATTATCAGAGGATGGCTCAATATATCTTCACATAGATTATAAAATCGGGCATTATATAAAAATTATAATGGATGAGGTTTTTTGAGTAGAAAACTTCCGAAATGATATTACAAGAATTAAATGTAATCCGAAAAATTTCCCCAGAAAAGCATATGGAAATATTAAAGATATGATTCTTTTCTATTCAAAGTGAAGTAATCCATTATGGAATCATCCAAAAATAGAACTCACAGACACAGAAATGGAAATACTCTTTAAGAAAAAAGAGGCATAATGGCAAAAAGTGTGTGGCTGTTTTGACTACTTAACCCCGCTTCCAGAGGGCAGATAAGGGGGTAAATTAGTCAAAAACAAGCCAAATTTAGCGAGAAAT
>MNYO01000071.1 GCA_001873165.1 Candidatus Gracilibacteria bacterium CG2_30_37_12 | reverse complement strand
ATAATGTTTTTGAGGTATGGAAAAGAGAGAAAATGGATATTCGAGAGAAGAGTTTCAAGAATTTTTAAAAAAGAAGATCTTAAAATCCTTTTTTGGTGATAGAAAAAAACGCACAATAAAAGAAACAAAAAACAATATGTTACTCTCATGTATCGCTGGAATTTTATACATTGGGATTGCTGTGTTTCTTTTTATTTGAACGGGAACTATGACTACGTGATCGTTCATCATATTATTTTCATGAATAGGATTTTTTCATCTACTCCTTGCTTATAGAAAGATATTTGTATACGAGAAATTGGAAAAATTTTTTAATCTCAAAGAAGTTATTATTTCTGAAAATAAAAAATTTGAAATTATTATAAAAAATGATATTTCACTATTATGAATAGATGTAACTGTACTATGAAATATCAAGAAAATGATATCATCTATCCTCGAATGATACAAACTAATTACACGGTCTCATAAATACATACAAAGCCATATGTGGTACTTTGGAAAGATTCCTCAAGAATGACAGGATATTATCAATACAGAATTCCAGTGGATCATAAATTTTTCTCAAGAATTCACTCTCCTTGTTCAATCCTGGATTTCCCACCACGCAACAGAACTTGCAGAACTGGAAAAACAGATACAATCTCAGGAACTTGCAACCGAAAGTGAAGGTGGAAAGGCTGCTCTGGAACTCTCAAGAATCTCACTTCAGGAGCATTTGAAGGAGTTGGAGAAGGTGAGGATGTAATAATAATGCATTTTATCTACGTTTGTCATCCCGAGCGAAATGTAATGAAGTCGAGGGATCCCTTTATATCGGCATTATTACACGGTATTCAAAGAAACTATAGAGCTTATTTTTCTCTATTTAGAGGTACTTGTTTCAAATGTGGTGATTTAAAGGGATTCCTCCACTATCGGTCGGAATGACAGTCGTGAGTGTAAATATTTTCGCGTAATATGAGAAATCAATTTGATTTTCGTATAATTTTTCATACAATTCTCCGTATAATATTTCTCACTTTCAAAATATGGTAACATTTTCTACCGATGAACTCGTTTCTTCTACACAATTTTCGAGGAATTTCTGAACCTATATGACAGGGATGAAAGATATGAAATACCGAAAAATGGGAATTCTCAAGAACAACGAAATCGATATGGTAATCATACCGGGGAAAATCTATGAGAAAATAGGATCTTATATGGATGAGATGATTGAAAATTATGAGATACATGAAGAGATACAAGATCGAATAAATACAAAAGAAACGAATTTTGTCGATGGAGCAGAAGTATTAAAGAAATTCAATTTATCTCTCTAATTCTTCGCTATGTATTCTGTAAAATTTCACAAAGAAGTGGAGAAAGATTTAGAGAAACTGGATGCCACTTCCCGCATACTTTTCACAAAAACACTCGGGAAGATACTCCAATCTCCCGAACTCTGAAAGGATCTCAGAAATACCGGAGGGATAGATCTGAGCTGATATAAGAAGATGTACTTTGACGGGAAGAAAAAAAGAATCGTCTACAAGGTTAAGGAAAAAGAAGTCATCGTATACATTATCTCCGTCGGCAAAAGAGAGAAAATGGATGTTTATAAAGAGGCTTTTAAGAGAAAGTAATATTTCCGCCCCAGTTTCCGAATTGGGGCGAGATTTTTTTAGAAAATAATAATTTTGAGGTATGGGCAACAATGGGTATTCGAGGGGAGATTTTGAAGATTTCTTAGAACACAGGACTTTACATTCTTTTGATGGTGATGGGAGATATCAAGATCCTCTTATTTCAATGTCTGACATAAAAGCAAGAATGTATTTTGAAATGATTTTATGAATTCTTTTGACTATAATAATGTTATTTCCTATCATAATGATATTGCGTTCTTTTCATTTGCCCGGGGATGTCTATGGTGTATACATAATGGTTTCATATATTCAAACTATAATAGTTAAGATAGTTTGAATGTTTGCTTTATGATTCTTGCCTTTTGTCTTGTTTTATAGAGTATTTCGAGCATATAAGAGAGTGAAATTATACAGAACTCTTCATACATTTTATGTATCTAAAGATGATATTCTTAATAAAAGAAACATTATTTGTAACATAATTTGAGATGATAAAATATCTTGAATAAATTTAAGCATTATTACATCTTATAAAGATCATATCTTGGCTATAGTAAAATTGTATAAAATAATAGTAAATTGTCATCAATATCTGCAAAAAAATATATGATATATTAGAAAGATGAATGAAGAAATTAATAATATTATCCATACGGAACTTCATTGGATTATCAATTATTCTCAAGAATTCACTCTCCTTGTTCAATCCTGGATTTCCCACCACGCCACGGAACTTGTAGAACTCGAAAAACAGATACAATCTCAGGAAGTAGCAACCGAAAGTGAAGGTGGAAAATCTGCGCTGGAACTCTCCAGAATCTCCCTTCAGGAACATTTGAAGGAGTTGGAGAAGGTGAGAATTTAATTTTTAAAATATCATTATTTATGACTATTCAAATACCAAAAGAACTCTCCGTCAGAAATCCACTCATCCAACCATCGGTCGATTCCAAGGGATTTTATCTCTATAACTGGATATCGTTCGAAGAGCTCCGAAAAACGGTTGCAAGTGACTATCTGTGGCTTCTCTCCAAGCTTCTTATACCTTTTGGGATAGTCGTAATACTCGGGTGACTCTATGATTTCTATATACTGTGAGACACGAGATTTATCTGGACGATTATTGGACTCACGGGGGTGTATGCACTCATTTTCCTCGTGATTATTTTCCGGATGATTATGCGATCATGGACTTTCCTCCATATCTCCAATATCGTATTTACCGATACGCATCTCGGAATCGGGGGAGAGATAGTTCCTTATACAAACTATGAGATAATGAAAGAAAGGATCCAGGATTGGGGGGAAGAATTCGAGGAAGAATTCATGATGCCATCGAAGCTGGATGAGAAGATTAGTCAATTCAAGGCACGAGTATTTACTTGGTGAGCGAGTAAGGAAGAGGAAAAAGCCAAGAAAGAAAGCTCTCTTTTAGATGGGTGCGGAAATATGGATGGTTGTTCTCCTCGCTGAGCGGATGGATGTGGAAGTGGTGGTTGTGATGCGGATGATATGGGATGAGCAGTTCTTTTTGTCGTCATTCTCTTCTGACTCGTGGCAGTGTATTGGATTTCCATTCGAATTTTCTATGCTCTTGGATGGATATTTTCTTTCTTCATTGGGTATGTATTTGTCGGTACTATGAAAATGATTGTTACATTTCAATGACGGGAAGAGATGCAGATTCAAGGATTATTTGAGAAACTTGAAACAATCTCTAGTGAACTGATTATGTCAAAAAATATGATAATAAAAATCTTGAATAATGCGACAGAAGGATCTTGGGATACGGGCGTTTCTGGAGTGGTAAATGCCTTTGATATGACTATCGGGAAAGCTTGGTCAGGCATTAATCTCGTGAAGAAACTGAGGAAAACACTGGAGAATTCTAAATATGCGACTATTTTTAAGTATAAAACTTTTGATACTTGGACCAAGAGTCAGATTCTGGGTCCGATAAATGAGATGATAGAACTTCTGAGTACTTCGCTCAAAAAACTCGATGAAACTATTATTTCTCTCAGGAAGCAAATAGAAAAAACTCCCGAACCAGCACTTTCTATTCCACTCGAAACACAACTCAAACAGCTGGAGATGCAACGAAAACCACTGGAATCTATGCAGGATCAATGGAGAGGGGTGGGAGCGAAAATCGTCGTTGGAAAGTTTTAATATTTTCATCCAGTTTATGTTCAAACAATTCACTATCTCTCTCATAGGTATCTGGCAAGCCTATTTTAGCCGGGATCATTCCTTCTGGAAAACTTCTACTACTCGCCGGGTTTGTAGGATGCAACCGAGCTGCAGCCAGTTCACCAAAGAACAAGTCCAGAAATATGGAGTATGCCGAGGAATATATCTCGGTTGGAAGCGAATACGAAGCTGTGGGAAATAAGTACGATAAATTGGATATTTAAGGGGATTTATAGTAAGATGAGGGAAGTTTAGATGAAAGTACTTTATAAAAAAAAATATAGTTTTAGAATAATATGAGACTGATACACAAAGGATAAAAATCATTATTATAAGGACTGAAAAATAACCACTGCGAGATAATTCTTATAATCTAACTTTTTCTATTATGACCCCACAAAACACATGATTCGATGCATTTTTTCAAGCAGTAACGACTTCTCCAGAGTTTAATACCGCTGTTACCAAGGATTGGAAGGGTGATGCAAGTAAAACTCTGGAAGCGTCCCTTCTCGAGATGGAGAAGTGAGCTCAGAAGGCAAGTGATCTCGTGAGCGCCCTTGAAGCGACTTTTAAAACCCCCGAAGCCATGAGCACAGGGGAATCTCTTCATATAGAGGGTGGTAGATATTCACAGACAGGGATGAAAACTCAGGAACCAAAAGAGAATGATGCTTTGGAAGTTGAATACTTTACCATGAAAAATCCAGAAACCTGGGGATTCAAGGGAATTGCAGGAATGGACGACCTCAAGAAAGAGCTTTCCGAGAGCTTTATAGCACCACTCCGATTCAAGTTCCTCGTGGAGAAACTCAAGAAAGATTCGGAGAATGTTCCAGAAAACCTAGATTCAAAAGTTATTGACCCCAAAATTGCCCTCTATAAGAAACTCTCTGAGGCATATGATAAATTCCAGGTTTCGATTCCGACGGGACTTCTCTTCTATGGTCCTCCAGGAACCGGGAAAACTTTTATAACCAAGAAACTAACGGAGGAGCTCGGAGCAGGGTTTATCAAGAAGAGCTTGGGGGAATTTGGGTCGTCGTATATGCACGAAACGACCAAGAATATCAAGGCATTTTTTACAGGCGCTAAGAAAGCGGCTGAGAATGGTCCAATTGTGCTTTTCCTCGATGAGATTGATTCACTTCTCTCGGCACGAACCAATAATATCGATGCCAATAAAGCGGAAGAAGTTTCTCAATTTCTCCAGGAGTTCAACGAACTCGCAAGTTCGCAAAATCTGATTGTTATCGCTGCAACCAATCGTCCCGATCATCTCGATTCTGCCATCCTCCGCTCGGGTCGATTCGATAAGAAAATCTACATAGCAGCCCCAGATTTTATTGCCAGGAAGGAAATGTTTCGTATGTATATCGAAAAAATCGGACGGCCACATAGTAAGCTGGATTATGAGAAACTTGCCACTCTCACTGAGGGGTATGTATCCTCCGATATTGAGACGATTTGTGATGAGGTGGCACGAGATGCGAGTCAATCGATTCTCTCGCTTGCAGCAAGTATGGATGGTGATTCCTTTGATGCTGCCAAGATTGAAAAGAGTCTTGTAAAACAGGTGATTACCATGAAAGATATGGAGCAAGCTATTATCGATACACAATCATCATTGAAGATGGTAGATATGAGTATTTATACGAAATGACTAGAGAAAGTCGGGTAGGTTTATTTATTTCCCAAAATTACATTTATGCGTTTTCAACAAGAACTCTATCATTATCAGGATGATATCCTCGCGGTGTTTGAATCAGAAAAAGCACGATGAGATAAGAAAATCCATATCGTGGCACCTCCTGGATCAGGGAAGACCATTGTTGGACTTGAAATGATCACACGACTTGATACTCCGACACTCATTCTTGTACCAAATATCACATTGCAGTTTCAGTGGAAAGATAAACTGGAAAAACTCTTTTTGGAATCAGGAGAAACGATAGAAAGTCTCGTTTCAACTGAGATTCAGAGTATTAGAAAAATTAATATTATTACTTATCAATCACTTACTACAACGGGAGGTGAAGATGATATTATTATGGTGAAAATCTACGATCTCTGGTTTTGAGATTTTAGTGGTGAATTTCTGGAGCGAAAAGATTTTGAGGAATTCATACAAAATTTGAAAGAATCGAACTCTCAGGAATATAGTGATACGGTGGGAGTTTATAAAAAGAAACTTAAACTTGATACGACTGAGGGGATGCTCGAGAAACTTCTTTCAGAAAAAGCAAAAACATATTTTCTCGAGCTGGGTGTGAATAATATCGGTGCGATTGTAGTGGATGAAGCGCACCATCTAACTGCTTGGTGGTCTCGAGTAGTGTATCATCTCTGGGAAATTCTGGAAAATCCCTACATCATCGGACTGACAGCTACACCACCATTTGATAATGTGGATTTTTTCGATCTGGATGATTCATATGCGAAATTACTCGGTGAAGTAGATTATTACATCCCAACGCCAGCGATTATCAAGTCCTGACGTCTTGCTCCGTACAATGATCTAGTTCAATTTGTCGAACCAGGAAAAGATCTCCAGGATATTCTGGATGCAAAAGAAAAACTTCTCAATGTTTTTCTCGAAACAGAAAGAGTTTCCATCGCAAAACATATATTTTCCATTGTTGAAGAAGAGTCGGAAAAACTCTTGAAAAATAACCCAGAACTCCTCGACAGTTATCTTCGATTTATCTATCACTCTGCACCAGAACTCGATATTTCTGAATATATCACCGAAAATACCATTGAACCGATTATACTCGAGGATATCGCCAAATCTACGGGAAAATGGCTGATGAATAAGAAGATAAAAGACTCAAAATCGGACAATCAAACTCCTGTAAAATCTCTCTTTTTCGATCTTGGCTATATCTGGCGTGGATCCAATTTCTTTCGTTTCCAAACCCCGATTGAGAAACTCCTTATCTATTCCAAATCCAAGATAGAAGCCGTAAAAATTATTCTTCGAAAGGAGCGAGAAAATCTCGGATCAGAGCTCCGATCGACAATTATTACTGATTTTCTGTCAGCCGATTCTGATTATATCAACTGTCAATATATCTTCGAGGAATTGAAAACAGAATTTTCTGATTTGAATCCATACCTCATTTCTGGACAGGGGATATGGAAAATAGGAGCAAATGGTGAGACAGAATTATTACTCAATGAAACAACGCTTTCCGTGACTGAAAAGCTCATGAAAGGGGAGATCCGACTTCTCATCGGGACACGCGGGATTCTTGGTGAAGGTTGGGATTGTCCGAAACTTAATACACTCATTGATCTGACAGGAATTGTGGCTTATATGAGCGTCAATCAGGTGCGAGGTCGTGCCATCAGACTTGATCGAGACAATCTTCACAAGACTGCAAATATCTACGATATTGTCTGTATTGGTGAAGGATATCAAGGGATGAAAGATTTTACAAGACTAGAAAATAAACATGAGAAGTTTTATGGAGTGAACGATGCGGGAATGGTAGTAAAATGAGTAGATCACATCTATCCGAATCTTCGAGTACATCTTTGTGATCGTATAAAAATTAATGAAAATATGTTGAAAAGATCCTCTTTTCGGGATGCTATTTATGATCTCTGGGGAGTTGGTAAAGAATATGCGAACAAAGAAACTTTCGGACTGCATCTCGAAGTTCGAGATGCGTTCAGGATATTTCCACTTATTCCACTTCCTTTTTGAAGTATGGGGAATATTCGCACCATGTTTCAGGAAACTTCTGTTCTGAAATACATGGGACAATCTTACTATTTTGCTATCATAGAAAAGTTTCTCTCTCGTTTTATCCAGGCTATTATGCAAGTACTTCAGGAAAATAAAATATTGCCAGCCGATTTTATATACAATCTCAAACGAGATGAACAGGGGAATTTCAAACTCACGAGTACTTACAAGGATGATCTTGTATCAAAAGCATTTATGCTCCATATTTCACAGATCTTTTCTCCGATTACGAAGCAAAAATATGTACTAGAAGTACCTATGAGACAACTCGAGAATGATACTTGGTCTGATAATATATTAACAGTGGGATTACCTGATGTACTCAGTAAAAATAAAAAATATCGTGAAACTTTGGAGACTTCTCTTTTGAAGTTTCTATTTTGAAACACAGAAGATGAAATGAAAATACAAATCGAATTAAATAATAAAAATCAACAATACAATTTTCTCATAAAAATGAGTAATATTTTATGGATTATTGTTTGGTTTATATTCATTTCTATGAATATATCAACTTTCAATGCTTTTGAAAACTGAACAAGACTTCTTTTTTATTTTATCTTTTCCTGATGACTCATTTATTCTTTCTATTTATTTTTCAAACTAAATATACTCATTAATATAAGGTCATGAAAAGATATTACAATCATTTGATGAGAAATCCGCTTAGCATCTACTATTATATGTATCCTAATAGTAGTAGGATATTTTATATTGCCAATGCCTTACATTAATAATTATCTGGAATGAATTCCTTTGATAGTATTATTATTGTTGGTATTATGATTACTTCAAACAGGTATTTTTATTGGAGTGAGAGTATATATTCAGTGATATATTCGAAAAATATTCAGTCCTATTTGGATGAAATATTTTATTCAAACAGATATTTTTTATCTTAAAAAACAATCACTCGACATTATTTATCTCAATGATCCAGAAATAGACAAACGAGCGTATATTTCTAAAACCCCTTTTATAATCTCAAAAATAGAAAAACTATGGATTTAAAAATTACAGATTCTTCGATTACTCTAGATTCAGAAACTGGACTTTATTGGCTCGATATCGGTCAAGAAAGTGCGGGGTTTGAGAGTATCTATTATTATATGGATGGCGTTGAACGGGCATTCGGTAATCGGATACAGAGGTTATTTGATAATATTGGTAGTTTTCATTTCTCCCAGACTTCATTTTTTAAAAAAACATCTAAAGTACCAACTCTGAGAGGGTCTATTATTGGAATCTCGGATTTCTTGGATTATTCTATCGTTCGTTGGTATAGTAAGCGTACGAATACGTGGCAAACTTTCTTTGTACAGGATGGGAAGATATCATCCTTTTGCGTAGGTGATGATGAATTTGTTATATTTCTCTATCGAGATATATATGGGAAATTCCATTATGCAACGGATTTTAATGATAAGAATTTTACTTTTTCTCTTCAAGGGAATCAATTAATTTTGAAAAATATCTTATTTGATACTGAAATATATACTTGGTTTATTTCGCCGAAATATCGTGATATGATAGTGAATTCTGTAAATACTCTCGGAAATCATGCAGGCATTGCCGATATTTTCATATTTCCAAATCTTTCTTACTGAAATTGTCATTTGTTATACAGAGATTTTTTGAAATCTCTTCATCTTAAAAGGATTCCACTAACCAAAGATTCTTTTGTGGTACTTAAAATAGAGGAAGAAACCGAAGATTTTTTTCCTGTCTTGAAAGTAGGATTATATCATTTTCAATGAGTGTGAGAAGAAATTAACTTGGAAGATATTCGGAAATTATTCCTCTCATATCTTCCGGAATATTGTCTGGTTTCTGTCATCGATAATCCGGAGATCGAAAAATGGTTCAGTAAAATCAAAAGAGTGAGTTCGCTTGAGATAGGAAGTCTGGACGGGCTTTTGGAAACCTCCGCCACCATCGGTGAATATAATAAAAAAGGTAAAAAATCTTGGGATAATTTTCTCCAGATTCAATATAATTATTATATTTTGAAAACAAGTCTTCATAAAATTGACGAACTTCTCTCGACTCTTCCAGAATCGGATTCACAATACGAACTTTTAAGACAGAGAAACCTCATCAATAAAGCAAGTATTGAAGCAATACTTCCAAAATACGAACTGTTTTTGAGTTCTTTTAAAAGTTATAAAAAAGAAGAATAAACTTTTTTCACAAAGAATATGCTCCATTTTTTGCAAAAATTAAATTTTTCTGTTATTCTAAAGGAAAGATTTAATTTTATAACTTTTTATATATGTCAGAAAAATGAGAAAGTATTTGTTATGATAGCGCTTCTTTAAACGGGAAAATTTGCACTCTTCCTCAAGTGGAAGCAAAAGTATCTCCTATCATATCTCTGAAGCCAGAAATTCATAAAATAAAACCACATCATCATAAAGAGAAACCTATTTGTAATGATTTTTTTGGCGAGGATGATATGGGTAGTGCAGCTCCAAAAGGTTATATATATCCTGTAAGAAGGAATGCAAAAGGAGGACTAGAATATACAAATGTAACGAATGATCCAAAAATCATAGGTTATGTAAATGAAAAGAAAGCATTATTATGGGTATATGGGGATGTATTTATTCCAATGAAAGAGATTCAAACAGATAAACTACCAGAAGGTTCAGTAATAGAAAATTTAATTCCTGGGGACTCTAATACTTCTATTATAAGAACTCCAAGAGGAGAAAATTGGATTCCAGGAAAAGAATTACAGTTTATAGATTATAAAACATTACGCAAGATTATTGAGCATAAGATGCAGGAAAAAAAACAGAAAGCTCAAAATCAATGCAAGAATCATATTACAGAACTTCACTTAGATATGATTTCAGATACAATGCCAGCTTAATTTTATAATAGACTTGTCCCGTAATAATATATTTACAAAAAAGAGGAGGTTTTCTCTTCTTTTTTGTATTTCTATGTATTTCCAAATGACGTTTTGTACTGTAAATGAAAATTCCAGAGCCCCGCTGCCATGAATGTATAGATATCATCCTGTCATTTTCTTCACCTAAAAATATCAGAAGCTGTTTTGTATCGCTTCATTCCACAGATAGTATTTTCCACTACTACACGAATACTG
>MNYO01000009.1 GCA_001873165.1 Candidatus Gracilibacteria bacterium CG2_30_37_12 | reverse complement strand
AGTCGGAAAAGAGTTTACCAAGAAGTTTGAAAAATTTACACGGAGACTCGGACTTACGATGAATCGTAACTCCATTATTACCTTCATCTCTCACTGTCTGGAACAACTCTACAAACGACCTAAAAAGGATCCAAGAAAACACATCAATAGAAATCCGTTAGACTCAGTACAACAAAGGCTTTTTACGGTTGGTTAGGTGAGAAAAAATGGGTGGAATTGAGTTAATTCCTTCGGTCCGGGAGCAAAAAAAAGAGTCCCACACAAAAAACCGTGTGGACAAACAAAAACCTAAATGTTCGGCTCGTTTGAGACCGTAGGCTTGTATAAGCCGAACATTTCAACCAGAGTCAATAGTGGATGTCTTTATCTCGCTGTTCGACAAAGTATATTAAGGTTGCCAACAAATAAATGGTAATCTGTCTGCTTCAAAAATCCCCTTTCGCGAGGGGCTTTCACTTTTTCAGAGAACTTTCTAGAGAGGTAGAGTCATATTTTCCTTATCTCTTTTATTTTTCCCGAGGATATCTTCGTACTCGGCAAAGAGGGAATCATCTGCTCCAGTATTTTCCACATACATAGTACTCAAAAATTCTTGTTTTTTTCTGTGATAAGAGAGGAGTCCTCCGAGAGTGATAAATATAGATCCGATACATTGGAAGATTATCCCATTTCCTATAACGATATTTGGATAAAAGAGCACGAAGCCACGAACCGAGTTGAAGATAACGAGTGTGAGAAGAAAAAGTGTAATCCCAGAAACTATAATAATGGTGTGATCTGAGAATGGAAGAGAAGCTTTGGTTTTAAGTTTCTCCTTGCTCGTGTCGGCAAGCAAGAGAAAACAAAGAACACTGTTGATAAGGATGATAATATATCCAACATATCAGACATTGATACTAAAAGCATTTCCCGAAAGTGGAGTATCAATAATCGAGAACCAGTTGAGAAAAAGCGAGACAAAAGAGAGAAAGATACCAACCGAAATAATTCGAGCGCTTCCAGAAAGGTGGAGGAAATTGAAACTCATATGCACAAAGAGGTGCCGTATTTTATTTTTTAGTTTCCGATTTTTTGAATTTCCGATATAATCCATACAGGTAAATGGTGATAGTTTGGTAAAATGTATTTTGATTATAGGAAAATCTTGTTTTTGTAAAGGACAATCTCATAAATTATTTATTTGTCTCATAAAATCCTCCCGCTATGCGAAAGAAAAGACTCCAGGAAAATACGTTTTTCATTCTCCTTAATCTCATAAAATATTTTCTTGTATCACTTGGACAGAGCTTTGGTCTTTTTATACGAAATCTCGTTGGAAAAGAAGCAAAGCCTTTGCAGGAAAATAGATTTCTGGATATGATGAACTTCTTTTTTCACATTGGTCCGAAGTCCTTTTGGAAAGCTCCTTCTGGTGTAAAAATTGGTCGAAGTATCGGAACATTTCTCCATTATATTTTCAAAAAAGAACAATATTTCTCTCCCAAAAAGAAATAATCTTTAATTCTTAGTTGTTAGAAAATATGAAGTTTTCCATAAAAAACATTTTGAAGAAAAGTTCAGAGAATTCGAGAGCTTTCACACTTGTTGAGATGATTGTATCTATTACGATTTTTGCTATGATTATTATCATGGCATTTTCTGCGATGGGAAATATTGGGATACTTCGAAACAGTGTAACGAATCGACTCGATTTGAATAATGAGCTCTATAGTGTGACAGAAAAATTTGTCAATCTCATTAAAACAGGAGGAGATATCAACTATGAAGAATATTGGAATAGACAAGCCGTAGGAACGACGACTTCTTCTGGACACTATGCTGTATTTTCTGGTTTTGGAAATTATGGAAGTGGTGGTGCTTCGGCAAATTATGGAGATGGATTGTATTACTGTATCAGTGGAAATGGACCGAAAATGGGAACCAGAGGTTGTTTGACAGGATTTAATACATACGCTTCTGATGTATCTCTTCATCCTCAAAGATATGGGCAATATCGCCAGCAATTTATCGATTATAATTCCAATGCAAATGCTGATGGAGGAGATGAAAATGCCGATGGAAATATTCGTGGCGATGATGATGATGAAGACCTCGGAATGGGACCAAGTGCTTTCACTGGTGGGGTTGGTATGAAAGAACTTTATCTCATAAAAAAATGAACGCAATCCGAGAGAATCTATTTTAGATGGATAATTCAAACAGATCCCAATGGTCCGCCAAATGCTCTTTGTGAAATGTCGGGAATCAATATGGGAAGTGGAAATTGTCTCGGAAATATTCAGATGTTGAAACTCATCGGGAAAGATTTAGGATTGAGCCATTCTTGATCAATGCCTTCTGTAGGGAAATACGATGGTATTATCGATACATGGGAATGTCATCCAGATTATAATTGCACTGGGGCAAATAATCTCTCTGCCTGAATAGATACTGAGTGGGTGAATATATTTCCGCCATGGATTAATGTAAAAAATGTAGATTTCTTTCTCTATCCAGAAAAAGATTTTCGCTATGCTTGGAAAGAATCTGATCCTGCGATTTTATTGAATTCATATGTACGCATACATATGACCATTGGTCTGGCTTGGGAAAAACGCAAGAAAATCAAAGGTCCAGCAGCCGATATGACCATCGCAACCACTGTTAATCTTTCGAAATAATTTTTAGTATTTCATATAGAGTTCCATGAAAAATAATACGAAATGATCCGCTCTTATTATTAGTATGTTTGTTACGATAATTATTATTATCATAGCGATTTATCTTTTGGAGAAAATTGTCCCTTTTGCGCAAGATATTAAAGGGGTGGAAAATGGAAATATCTCCTATTATCGAGCAAATACTGCACTCAATGAAGCACTACTTTCAATGTCAGGAGGTAATCCAAGTCTCGAACCATCAGGCAATACGCTCTCGAATGGATCGGGGATGATATATAGTGTAACAGCCAATGGAATAACGCTTCCACAACTAGGAAAAGGAAATAGTGAATATGATCCAAATTGGAGCATTCTTGCTCCAGGAAAACCAGTACAACTTTTATTGAAAAATAATACCCCGATAGATTGGAGCTTATCATATTTCATCTTTCGAGTTCCGAATCTTGGCGTGCCACAAGTACTTTCCTGAGGAACTACTCCGATTATTAACTGGACACTTTCAGCGAGTGGTGAATCTCTGCAAGCGAGTGGGAGTCAGATTAGAGCAAGCGCTATTAATAGTACAAATATTTCTTTGAACACTACTCCTGGTATGACATTGGCTGGTATAAACAGCACATTTGGGAGTTTTTATACAACAAAATGCGTAAGTCCAATTGTTTGTACTTTGAAACTTTCCCTCATAAATCCTCTTTTGTTGACTACGGGAGAAGTGGTACCATATATCGAATATCAGGCAATATTTGACGAACCAATCCCACTCCAGACTGCCGTTATAGAAACACAGGGGTATGCCTGAGGATTCCGTAAAAATATCACGCATTTCATTCAGCAAATGACCACCAATGAGGCTCTTGATTTTACTGTCTTCCAATAGAAACCTCTTTAAAATGCGAACTTTATGTTCAAACTTTTACATTTCCTCATTCTTCGTACAGTCGTATGATTCATTCCGGTACACGGTTTTCATACAAATTTCACATGTCACCGGACCTTATAAAAGATTTATCAAGGCCGTGTGATCACTTTAAAGAAATTTCTTTCATATTTCTTTCAATTATAATTCATTCTCATGAAACAATTCACTATAACTTCCAATGATGCCAATCAGCGATTGGATAAATTTCTCAAGAAACTTCTTCCTCATGCACCACTTAGTTTCATATATAAGCTGAATCGCAAAAATAATGTAAAGGTAGATAGAAAACGAAAAGATAATGAATATATTATCCAAGAAGGCGAGAGTATTGAGCTTTTTATAAAAGACGAAGAATACGAGATTCTCACAAAAGTACAGAAACCTCTCTTACACAAACGAGATGATGATAGATTGAATCCTCAAGACATCGTCTATGAGGATAATGATCTATTGATTGTGAATAAAAATCCAGGAGTCATCGTCCATCCTGGAGATTTTAAAACAACCAATCTTTCTCTTATTGCCCAGGTTCAAGATTATCTGGGGGACAAATTACATTCTTTAACTTTTAAACCGTCCCTTATCCATAGAATCGATAAAGATACTTCGGGAATTGTGATGATTGCCAAGAATAAACCTACACTCGATGTTATGTTGAGTGCACTTCAATCGGGTAAAATAGAGAAAATATATCTAGCGATTTGCCTTGGAACTCCTCCAGAAACCCGTGGTATTATTCGGAAAAAACTTCGACGGCTCGAGCATGCGGAGCGAGAAAATAAAGTCGTAATCGATGATGAAAATGGTCAGACAGCAATTACTCATTATCGAGTGCTTCAAATAGGAATTCATGGGAAATATAGTCTCATAGAATGCATTCTCGAAACAGGACGAATGCATCAGATTCGTGTGCATCTTGCCTCACTTGGATGCCCGATCCTTGGTGATAATACCTATGGAGATAAACAAGAAAATGCTTTTACTAAAAGAATGTATGGAATCGGGAGACAACTCCTCCATGCGAGTTGTATTAGTTTTCTCCATCCGAGCAAAAAAACTCCGGAAACATATACGGCAAAACTCAAAGAAGATATGGAGAAACTATTGGAAAAATAAAGATTTCCATCTTCCTCTTTTATTTTTGAGAGAAATTCATATAATACTTCCAAATATCTCATATCTTATCTTCATTCATGTACACCAATTTCACCGAAGAATACAAAAATTTGATGCTTGAAACGGAAAATGTTATTAAATCCAAAGGTTTTTCTGAAATCCTTCCAGAGGATGTATTCTTACGTTCTCTCGATATTAAAACAGGACCGATTTATGAACTCTACGCCAGCTCTGGAGTCAATCTTAAAATAGCGAATGAGGTTCTCTCAAGATCCCCATTTAATCTCTCGGATGCTGGACGGGCGGGTTCATACAAAGGACTTTCTTCCCGTCTCAAAGAACTCATCGTATTGAGTATGAAAATAGCAGCAGGAGCCGAGAAACAAAAAGCTGGAGTAGAGGATTTTCTCTTGGCGATTTTTCGTGCTAATACAGAAACTTGGTTTTATCAATTTTTTGATTTTATCGGACTTTCCCCGAAAGACATAGAACAAGATCTTAAAAATTTGAATGCATCGATTGTGAAAAATGGTGACAGTACGATGTTTGGACCTTTGGATAATATCCTCCATGCGATAGAAGAGGGCCTCACTGGTGGTTTTGGAGAAGGAGAAATGGCAGATCCCTTTGCAGGAAACAAAAAACAAGAATGAAAAAAATCAGAGAGTCTCACACCTGCTCTCGATTTCTTTGGTACCGATCTGACGGAAGAAGCACATGAAGGGAAAATCGATGCTATTATCGGTCGAGATATGGAAATAGAACGACTTATATCAGTACTCAATCGTAAGACGAAAAATAATCCTTGTCTCGTCGGAGAACCAGGAGTTGGTAAAACCGCCGTTGTTGAAGGTCTCGCACTTCGTATCGCACAAGGAAAGGTCCCATTGGCTATGCAGAACAAACGAATTGTTAGTCTGGATCTTTCTGGAATGGTGGCAGGAACGAAGTATCGTGGAGAGTTTGAAGCTCGACTCAAACAGATTATCGAAGAGGCATCCAAGATGGAAAATGAAGTAGTACTTTTTATTGATGAGATTCATACGATTATTTGAGCAGGATCAGCAGAATGAACACTCGACGCTGCAAATATTTTGAAGCCTGCAATGGGTCGTGGGAAAGTATGTATTATCGGAGCTACGACGCTCAACGAGTACCAAAAATATATTGAAAAAGATTCTGCACTCGAACGTCGATTTCAGAAGATAGATGTGGATGAGCCAAAGGAAGAAGTAGCGATTGAGATTATATCAGGACTTCGTAATTCTTTTGAAGAGTTTCATAATTTGATTATTGACGACGATGCTATTACCGATGCAGTTCGACTATCTATTCGATATGTGACAGATCGGTATTTGCCCGATAAAGCGATTGATCTTATCGATGAAGCATGTAGTGCGAAAAGTATGAAATACAATGGACCTGAAACAGAGGTAAAAACCCTGAAACAGGATATCGAAAAACTTCAGAAAGAAATCGAGGATTATGTACTTTCTGGTCAGTATCATAAAGCCATCAAGATTAAAGAAAAACAAAACAATATAGAGCAAAAGATTCAGGAAAAAAAGGCAAAGAAAGTTATTCCTCGAGAGAAACGTATGCATATTACTTCGGATGATGTTCAGAAAATAATAGAACGAATCACTGGAGTGCCTGCAAAAAATATCGCCACAGAAGATATGAAAAAACTTCAATCTCTCCAGAAGAATTTGGAACGAAATATTATCGGGCAGAATGAGGCTATTTCATCCATCGTGAGTGCTATTAAACGAAATCGTACTGGGATCAGTAATCGAAATCGACCTATTGGAAGTTTTCTCTTTCTCGGGCCGACAGGAGTCGGGAAGACAGAACTCGTGAAGCAACTCGCTCTTGAATTCTTCGGTGATGAAAAAGCATTGATTAAGCTCGATATGTCTGAATACAATGAACGATCTTCTGCATCGAAACTCATCGGTACAACGGCTGGATATGTTGGTTATGAAGAAGGTGGAATGTTGACGGAACGAGTTCGTAGAAAACCGTATTCTATCGTACTGTTCGATGAGATTGAAAAGGGAAGTTTCGAAGTATTTAACCTCCTTCTGCAAGTTCTTGAAGATGGAACTTTGACCGATGGAAAAGGGCGAAAAATTAATTTCAAAAATACGATTGTTATCATGACTTCCAATATTGGAGGAGAAGAATTCACTTCCAAGGCATCTCAGATTGGGTTTGATGTTTCTTCTGATACAGAAGCGAAAATCATCCGGGATTATGCCAAGATTAAGGCAAAAGTAATCGATGGTTTGGATGAATATTTCTCTCCAGAATTCCTCAATCGTATCGACCGTGTTGTGATATTTAACCCGCTCGACAAGACTATTCTCAAGAAAATCATCGTTCTTCAGCTCGATATATTGAAAACTCGTCTTTTGGAAATGAATATACACTTAGAATTTAATACAAAAGCTGTTTCTCTTATTCTTAAAGAAACGTATAATCCGGAGTTTGGAGCGCGTCCTGTCAGACGATATATCCAAGATAATATCGAAGATACGATTGCTGATCGTATTATTCAAGGGAAGAAAGATGCTACCGTTACTGTCAGTGCATTGAAATGAAAACTCATCGTGAAATAATTACTATAAATCCCCCGAAATTCGGGGGATTTATAGTGAAGATGAATTATGACTTTTTTAGGCCTAATATTACACGAAACTGAGCTTTTCGTGCTTCTGTCATTTGCTGTTGTTTCAACTCTTCTGCTTCTTTTGCCTTTTTGATCGATTCTTGTCTTGCAATCTCTGCTGCTCGTGAAGGAGTATATCAGAAATCTCATTGAGATGTAGATCCTATTAACCCTGGAGATAGACAAAAATCTGAAATTTTCCCTCCCATAAAAACCCTTATTTTTAGATAGTAAAAATGTAATATATTTATTTTTAAACATTCGTCAAACCATTTTATAAAAATATCCCTATATTCTTTTGCTGTTTCCTTTGTTATCTGGTATACTTGCAGGAAATAACTCATAGTTTTCCTTTCATGAAAGTTCGTATTTTCACTCTTCTCTTCATCTGTTTCACTTTTCTGCCAACTATTATTCTTTGGGCAGCAGGGGAATATGTTGGTGAGGATCTCGGAAACAATATCTATAAACGTATCGATGAGGGGAGTTACAAACTTAAAACACAACTCATCGAAAATCGCCTGAAATGAGTAACGGACAACAAGATTAATAAACTTGTTGGGAAAATATGTGCCGATAAAGATAAAAACAAGATAGATTGCTTTCGTGCTGGAGTAGATTTTACTACTTCGGAATTGGATGATATCGTTGGATGAGCACTTGGTCCGATTTATACCCACATGGTTCCAGAAAATAATTGACTCAATGTAGAGCAGATAGTTCGAATACGATGAATTATCGTAGAGCATTATCAAGAGATTCAGAATAGTGTAACTTATGAACAAAAAAAACTGCAATCCGTCGGATCTATAGGACTTTTCTCTGATGGTAATAAAGATAATTCCAGTTATGATCTGATGGTGGATCTGGAAAATATTCATCGTATTATTTTTGCCAAAGATATCGCGTACAACGGGACAAGTAATATGGGCGCATCTTCCATTGCGAATCTTCTCAATAATATCTATCCACATCCACTTCTCCCACTCGATACTCTTACATCGCCAAATTACCAAGATCCCGGAGTTTCGCTCATAGCACCAAGTACTTCTACTGGATTGACTCTTTCTGGGATTGTGACGAATTGTGTGACGTGTGGTAATTCTGCACAAGTTCCTGCAAATCTCGATCAAAATTTCCTCCGCGATGTACAGGCACAACTCTTGGTTGGACGGAATAATAATTCTTCTCTTGCTTTTGCTGATGATGCAAAACTTCCTGAATACTGGGCAAATATCGCTCAGTGAAGTGGCTCTCTTGGTGATTCTCCTGGTGGAGGAGGTGCTGGAACTGACAAATTCCCTTGTTCCAAAATAGATGTTTTTTGTATCCTTATGAGTATGATGGACTATAGTCAAAATATCCTCGGCGGGAAAACGGATACTATTGAGTATATTCTCGATCAAAATCTCAAAATTGCCAATACCTTCGCAGGATCGAGCTTAGTACAAGCCAAGATGACAAATCTCTTTTTCGGACTTTCTCTCAAGGATCTCAATCTTCCCAGTATGCTCCATATAGGAGCGGTGGTTTCCTCTCTTCCACCACCACTTTTGAATCTCAAAAAAGAATCGGGTTCCGCAGGTGCAGGATGAGATGCTGGAACTTCTTCCGCGGATGATGGTGATGAATTTAATCGAACGCTCGTTTGTGCTTTCGAAGAATCAGGACTCGATTTCAAGCGTCAGAATTCTCTGGAAAAGAATGACGAATCTCGTATGGTGCAAAATCTTGTGCATCTTACTACAAATAGCGTTACTGAAAAATCAAACACTACACAGACTCCGAGTAAAGCGGGATGTATACAGGCAAAAGAGATGGAACTTAAGAAGAGTTACGGAGATTCATTTAATGATGATCTTTTCGAGCTCCATGCATTTACTCTGGCATTTACGCATATTCTTGAAAAACTCACCGGGACCATTACTGCCCTCGATAAGATACCAAAAAGTAAATAATATATTTCTCCATTTTTCAGAATTTTATGAAAATATTCTCTTCATCTCTTGGTAAGATATTTACTGCAATAATAGTATCTTTTTTCTGTGCCACTTCGGTATATGCTGGAGAGGAAGGTTGTACTATGGATAATGGAATGAGTGAAGAATTAATCACCTATTTACGAACGGCCGATGCTCTTCTTTCTAAAATCGGAGATGATACATCTAAAGTACAATGCGGTATCGGTACAGATGGAGGAAATAGCGCTTCGGCAAGTGCTGAGAGAGCACAATCCACAATCGTGGGATCCGTTAACGAGCGTGTAGGTTTTTCTAACTTTGCAACTTCGGGACGTTTCTTTGTGGATATGGCTTTGAAAACAGAGATTCCTGTAGGGATTAGTCGAGATCATGAACAACTCGGTAGAGAACTCGAACGCATCAATAGTATGATCGAGATCGTGCATGGTCGATGTGCGGAAAATACTGCTTTATCATCGAACATATCGACTGATACCGTATATACTACGACAGATAAGACATTTGGAAAAATTTTGACGGATATGCTTAAAAATCAGGTGGATATAATGAATTTCTATCGTGAGATCGTTCTTGGTGATAGAACCGATAATAAATATGATTTCATACTTGTCTGAAATCCTGCAACTTTTCGATCTAATCTCCAGCTGCATTATAGTCCAAAAGCCCAAAATGATTGTAAACAGAAATCAGATTTTATGAAGAGTATAAAAATGGCATTTACTCGTATTTGAGATCTCGGGGCAGGTATAGGAGATGGGATGAAAGAATGGGATAAAGCCTCCACACTTATGACTTCCAATAGTGCCAATCCAGAATATGCCGAAACAGAACGGAACACTCTCAGAACTGAGCTTTCTAATCAAGGAATGAATACAAAAGGATCTCAAACGATAATGAATAATCTTGCAATATACAATGGTGAAAAAACCACCGAAGGAGTCACTGGATTTGTCAGTTCTATTGGAGAACGAGTATATCAAGCAGGGGATCAATTTGCAAAAATATATGAAGGACTCAGAGATAAACTCCTTTCACAACCACAATCAACCGATAAATATATGGAAACTTCCCGTGCTATTATTACTCTGGAAACAGGAATTAATGCAGATATCTTGAAGGATTACGAATACGCAAAAAGTCGTATAGGGGTGGAAAATGCCACTACTGATCAAACAGTTGCAGATTTAATAGATACACATATACTTCTCGAAAGTACTAATACATTTGTATCGGATTATGTGAAGATTTCCGAGAAAGTTTGTAAAGCACAAGCGAGTGACAAAGGAAATTGTAGTTATCATTAATTTTTTAAGATTCATATATTTTTATTTTCATCTTTATGCGTCAATCTACTCTCGTATTTGTATTCAACGATAAAAAACAAATTCTCCTCGCCATGAAAAAACGAGGATTTGGTGAAGGAAAATGGAATGGTGCAGGTGGAAAAGTAGA
>MNYO01000123.1 GCA_001873165.1 Candidatus Gracilibacteria bacterium CG2_30_37_12 | reverse complement strand
AAACGTCATTTGGAAATACATAGAAATACAAAAAAGAAGAGAAAACCTCCTCTTTTTTGTAAATATATTATTACGGGACAAGTCTAATACTCTTAATCTCCCGACAGTACTTAAAATGCCATACGCAGGCTACCGCAATGCCTCCGACGGTTCGCTCGCTACTCAGGGGCCGTACGGCTTCTACTGGTCGTCTAGTCCGGACACGACGACCGGTTACGATCTGGCCTTCAATTCCACTGCCGTGTACCCTGCGGGTAACGGTGTTCGGGCGTACGGATTCTCTGTGCGTTGTCTCAAGAACTAGGAAACTCCCCATAACTCTATAAGACGATTTATGGGGAGTTTTTTATACGCCAACTCCTAAATTTATGAACCTCACTAAGCTCTTTACTGCCTATTTCGATTGTCGTAAAAACAAACGGAATACTTTCAATGCGATTCAACTACGAATCAAATCTGATACAGCTCCACGAAACAATTATGAATCGAACCTATAGGGTCGAAACAAGTATTGCTTTCATCGTCAATCATCCCGTCAAACGAGAGATATTCGCTGGAGATTTCAGAGACCGTATCGTCCATCATTTCATCATCAATGAGTTAAGCCAGATATTTGAGAATCTCTTCATCCACGATTCCTATTCCTGTCGTATAGGAAAGGGGACGAAACTTGGTATAGAAAGAATGGAGTGATTCATACGAGCCTCATCCGATAACTACCAGAACGAGGCATGGATTCTCAAGCTCGATATTGCTGGGTTCTTCATGTCTATTGACCGACATATCCTCCTCTCGATGATTGAGCATATCATAGATACAAAATACCAGTGAGAGGACCCGGAAACACTCCGTTTCCTCGTTAGGTCAGTCATCTGAAATGATCCAACGAAGAACTGTATCATTAAGTGAAAGCCTACTGATTGGCAAGGACTTCCAAGAAATAAAAGTCTTTTTTACGCTCCAAAGGATACAGGACTTCCTATCGGTAATTTGACGAGTCAGATTTTCGCGAACCTCTATCTTCATCCGCTCGATGAATTTATCAAGAAAGATTTGAAAATTCGGCACTACGGTCGATACGTGGATGATTTTGTTCTCATCCATTCTAATCGTGACTTTCTCCTTTCTTGTATAGAGAAGATAGAAAATTTTCTCCGAACAGAGCTCCGACTCACACTTCATCCAGACAAGATTACGATTTGTTCAGTTCAGGATGGTTTCTCATTTCTTGGAACCTATATAAAACCCAATCGAACCTATATCGGCAACCGAACAAAATGAAATTTCCTTACCACGATTGAAGGATGGAACGAGAAAATCAGACAAAATGGAGGAAAGCTCGCATTGTCCGAACGAGATACTTTTCTTTCCTCCATAAATTCCTATCTCGGCCCACGAGGGACTGTCTACGCTAGCATCATGAAGCAATTCTCCACTTACCGACTTCGTAAAAAAATCCTCTCACAAAACCTCTCAGCATATTTCTGGAATGAGTTTTATATCTCTAGTGGGTATGGAAAGATAGCGAAGAAGAAAAACAAAAAAATAGCATACTTCTAAAAAAGTGATATTTTTTTGACCCGTAAATTTGAATTTCATCTATTTTCCTATATACTCTCGATTAACTACTTTCTTACAAGATTTTTTATGTGCATTTTCTGCTCTATCATCGCTCATGAGATTCCATCGACTCCTGTATATGAAGATGAAAATTACATCGTTATCAATGATTTACATCCAAAAGCGCGTATTCATATGCTCGTAATCCCCAAAAAACATATCGCCACTATTTCTGATATGACCAATGTTGATCAAAATATAGTTGGTGGATTATTTTTAATAGCTCGCGATCTGGCTCACAAGATCCAGATTTCTGGTTATAAATTACAATTCAACGTATGAAAAGATGGTGGACAAGAAGTGATGCACATACACCTCCATTTCCTTGCAAATTAAATACATAAGAATATTAATTTATAATTTAAGAAAAATTCTATGCCAGATCTAGCTTCTCTTTCCAAAACAAAACTTATATTTTTTGCAGTAACTGGTATTATTATTCTCGGTATTATTATCGGTATATCTATGCTTGGATCTACTACTAAGAAAGTTTTGTCTACTGCTCCAAAAGAGCTCACGGTCTGGGTAGTTGGTGATGAGTCTGCTGGTTTTTCCGATATTATTACCGGGTTCAAAGCTCGTTATCCTGACTATAAAAATACGGAGATAAAAGTAACGAAATTTGGGAATTATGTGGATTATGAAAAAACTCTCCTGACTGTTATAGGAGATGGAAATTCGCCAGATATATTTGTGGTAAATAGTAGCGATGGAGGATTATTGGAATCCAAGATTCTCGCTATTCCTGCGGCTATTATTAATCCCGATGAATTTTCAAAGAATTTCAATAAAGTATTCGACGGTCTTCTGGTGGAAAATACGGAAAAAGATACTTCAGGAAATAATAAAACCGTATCTGGAATCAAAGGAATTCCACTTGGATACGAAGCTATGGGGATTTTCTACAACTGGAAACTTGTGAGAACCGTTCCACATCTCTGGAGTGAAATAGGACAAAATAGCCTTCCTCTTTCATCGGATACAGCAGGAAATACTGATATACAAACACCTGCTACCACTCAGGATTATACCGATATGATGCTCGGACTGGATAGTAAATATATACCGGGAGCTTCCAATATTTTGTCATTATTTTTTCTTCAAAATAAGATACCTTCCTACGCACAGTTTATCGATACCAATGCAAATATAGCACTCGATAATTATTTTTCTTTTGCTCAGAAAGGGTCTCCGAGTTCCATTGCTCATATTGAGACTACTATGAAAGATCTTAATTTGACGACCGTTGATATGTTTGTGAGAGGAAAAATCGGTATGATCGTAGGATATCCGTCACTTCTCAAAGAGATTGAGTACGCTATTAAACGTGCGGGAACAGAAAATACTATTTCCACACTCTATCTTCGTACATCCGAAATTCCACAAGTTTCTCTCGATGCAAAAAATGATATAAATCTTGGAGAATATAATTATTTTGCACTTTCGAGTTTATCCAAGAATCCTCAGGCAGGATATTCTTTTCTCGCATATCTTGCAACTGGAGAGGCAGAAGGGAAGTATCTCCAAAGTTTTCCTATGTATCTTCCTGCACAGCGATTACAGGAAGAAAGTCGGATAAATGAAGCTATCAGCAAAGATTATTCTCGAGTAAAATACAGAAATTTTATGAATCCAGATGTCCCATTGCAAATTTTTCAGAAAGGTTTGAAAAATGAATATGATTCGTATTTCTCTGCTATTCTTGGAAATCTTAAGAAGAATTCCAAAGATATCCTTGCAGGTGCTATGAAATATATAGATTGTAATAAAAAACATTTGATTGACGGAACAGCTTTTGAGGAAGAATGTAAAATAGAATAGTTGATATTTACTGATTTCAGAAATTCTCTCTCCGATTTTTTGCTTTTTATACGGACATATGCTAAACTCGAAACAGATTTAATTACTAAAAGTATTCCGATGCGTATATCTTTTCAAACAAAAACACATTTTCTTGCCAGTATCGCACTATTTTTGATGGCATTTTTGTCATTTTCTTCTCTCGCTTCCGCATGTAATCTCTTTAACTGGGCAGATTGTCAGTCAGCAAATTATGTTAACTATTGTAATAGTTACGATCCTGCATCTGCACAATATTGTTCGCTCGATCGAGGAACACAGATTGTGAGTGGAAATATTAACGATATCGAAAAGAATCGTAAATTTTCTCAATACGTTCAGGATATCATTGCATACCTCCTTATGTTCCTTGGAATCGTTGGGGTTATCTATATTATCTATGCTGGATTCAATGTTCTGACAGCAGCAGGAGATGAAGATAAAGTGAAAAAATCTAAGACGACTATTTTCCATGTATTTATCGGTTTGCTTCTGATATTTCTCGCTTATTCTATAGTTCGCTTCTTTATAGGAGCGGGTGGAGCGGGTGGAGTTCTCAATAATGCATTTGAAATGCCTTCGTTGATTGAAACAACCTATGCCTACACCGACTATGATACGAATACTTTTGATAGCTATAAAAAACAAATCGAACTCTTGAGTTCTACTCTGGATCGAGAATACCAGGTCAATAATAAAATTACTACAGCAACTCTTACGAATCTTGAATCTCTTGTAAGAGCATCGGCAGCAACATTTCCTGATTCTCAGGATATTATTTTCAATGCAAATCTCGCGGATTCTCTTATGACCGCGATTGCACTCGTAAAAAAAACTCCAGATTCCGATAATTACATCACAAATCTTGCAAAAAGTTTGAATGATTATCTTACGAAAGTAAAGGTAAATCGTATCAAAGGAAAGATTACTGCATCTCCTGCAACAGGAAATGCACCACTGACTGTAACTCTGCGAGCTTCTGATGTCATCGATCCATCTGGAGTGACCGTTGCAAAAGCCAATTATATTTGGTGGATTCGATCATCTGGTGGGATGCGAACGATTCTTGGAACCGGACCATCTATTAAATATGATTTCCCAGAAGAGCGGACTTACACGGTTTTTCTCAATGTTCTCTCATCGAGTCGCAATAAAAATGGAAAAACAGATGTGCTTCCTTTTGATTCTTCTGTGAATATACAAGTCCTTCCGAAACTTGGAAATATTTCTCTTGCTATCAATGGAGTCTATGTTTCAAATCTTGATACGATAAAATTTACACCAGCCCAGGGAAGACAAGGACTTTTGATCGATGCTACTGCTTCTATTCCTGCCACAGGAACTCGTTTTACTTCCACTCGTTTTGAGTATGGAAATGGAAATGTAGCACAATATAATAATTCCCCATCGCTTGATCGTCAGATATTTTCCAATGTGGGAACTTATAAGATGAGGATGGAAGTGACTACTAATGAGAATCAGAAAATTATTAAAGAAATAAATATCGAGATTCGCGATCCGATTTCGACTATCAAAGCCGATAAAGTAAACGGTTTTGCTCGAGATGAATTTCATTTCAGTGCTTTTAATACGGCAAGCTTTCTTAATCTTGGATATGCCTGGGAGATTAGTGAACAGGAAACAGGAAAATCACTCTATACTTCTAGTCTTCAAAATATTACCTATAAATTTCTCCGAACTGGGAAATTTGCCATTAAACTCAAAACTCTTGCATCCAATGGAAAGGAAGATTATGATACTATCATCGTCAATATAGAATGACGTGATCCTATCGCTGTTTTTGATTCTAAATCCGTCAGTGCTGAACTTCCAAATGTTCTTTTGCTCGATGCGACCAAGAGTTACGATCCAGATAATCTTGATGGAGGAAGTCTGAGTTATGCGTGGATTATCGATGGCGGGCGTACAGAACTTTCCAATCCTACTCGTAATGGTGCAATGGGAAGATATACTTTTGATACCATTGGTACTCATAAAATAGGACTCGAAGTATCTAATAAAGATGGTAAAACTATTTCATATAGCAAAGATATTACTGTTGACTCCCTACTTTCTATACGATTGATTATTTCTCCAAAAATTGTACAAGTAGGATCTCCTATCTCTTTTATTGCAGATGCGCCAGAAGCTCAAACATTTGAATGGCAATTTGGAGATGGTGAGACTGATACGAGCACAGTAGGAAGAATGAGCCATGTTTATAAAAAAATAGGAACTTATTCTGTAAATGTCGTTGTTCATGGACGTAATTCTGATAGTAATTCTATTACTCGAAAAGTATATGTAACTGATAGTAATAATCCATTCGCTATCATTACTATTAAACGAGATAATGAAGAAATTATCCCAACGCCTGGTACTTGTGATGGAAAGGAAGCATTCATAATCGATCGAGCAAAAGCCATAAATCTCACTGCAGAAAATAGTATCAATACTGATGGGACTGCACAGAATATGAGTTATACATGGAAATACGGAAGTAGAAATTCTTCTCAGAGAGATTTTAGCTATAAGTTTGATGAACTCGGATGTTTTCCTGTTACTCTCACGGTTCGTAGTAAGAAAAATGGAACACAAAGCACCGATCAGTCATATGTGAAGGTAGAAAATATAGCACCAAAACTCTCTTCACTTTCTATTCTGACTGATAAAATCGACGCAGATCCTGTTATGGTAACAGTTACTGCAAATAATGCCGTAGATGAAGACGGAGTTATTAGTTCTTATATTTGGTATTATTATACTCAAGAAGATCCAGAGCCACAGGATTTTCGTATTACTCGGTCTCCAAAAACAGTATTCGTTCTCCCTCGTATTGGAGCGAAATATTATTTTGCAGTAATCCTCGAAGATTCCAATGGCTTGAAAGTAAATAGTGATGAAATGAGTACAGAACGTTATTCTCTGACTCTGACAGCAGATAATATCAATACACCTATTATCACACTCAAAGCTTCAAATACAAATATTTCCGTAGATCAAAAAATAGATTTCACCGTGAGTGCGAGAAATATTCTTGGAACAGATCTTGCTGATAAAGCAGAATATAAATGGGATTATAATGGTGATGGGTTTTATGAAGAGACTACTAATACTCCGAAAGTGAGTCATGCATTTACAACACCAGGTAACTTCAATTTCAAAGTGAAAGTTACTTACAAGGGTATTTCTAATACGAAATACTTGGCTATTACAGTAAAGAATGAACTTCAGCCAAATCTCGAATACATCGCTATCGGAAATAAATTTATATTTCTCAATACGACAAAAGGATTATATACAAAAGCAAAATGGTCTCTCGGAGATACAACTTCCGAAACACCAAACTCCTTTTCTTACGATTTTTGAGAAGGTCCAGTTTTGGGAGATGTTACCCTAGAAGTTTCTGATGGAACTAATAGTAAAAGTACTTCTGTAACGCCCAGAAAAGATATTATTAATGCACTGAAGCTTAAGAAATCCACAGACCCTATTGTGTATTTCTCATTTCCAGCAGCCGACAATAGTGATACTATTCATATATCCAATAGTACCGATAAACTTTCGCTCTATCTTGGTGAATCCAAAGGAAATATTGCAAAATATGCAATCGACACTGATATCCTAGTAGATTCAAATTTGAATGGTGATCCAGCTGATGATATCGATAATAAAGGAACAGATTCGTCTGTAAAAGGAAGCGTGTTTACACTCAAAAGTTCTGATGTTGCTGCGAAAGAAAGAACTATGAGAATAACTCTCTATGACCTCAATAATGCAGTGATTGCTACGAAAGATATCAAAGTTGTTTATGATTTTAATGCAGGAATAAATACAGAAAGTATGTCTGGAAGTACTTCCGAGGTTGTACCAACAGATATTTCTGAAACAGATAAAATGAATCTGGAAAAACTTAAGGATCTCATAAAAGGAGCTCAGGAACAAGATCGACTTAAATTGATGCAATATTTTTCTGCACTTCAAGAAAACTGGTTCGATACTCGTGAAAAAACAAAAACTATTATCGATTTTGAAAATTATGTTGATGTCAATTCTGCATTGGACGCTCCGACAAAAGATTTGTTCTATTCTCTTTTAGAAGGATTTCTTCTCGCTGATACGCAAGTGAAAGATGATATCGGTTTGGCAACAAAAGTACTCAAATCGCTCATACCAAAAACCAATCCTTCGTATGCGGCGATTATGAAAAATATCGATGATATCATTTCTCACCCAACCAATGTTACTCTCAACAAAGAACTTGGAACATTCATTCTCAATGCGATTAAAGATGATGCAACAATTGAGGTAAAAGATAAAAATATTATTAAATCACAACTCCAGACTATTATCTACGGAGGACAGAGCAATATCCCAACAAATACAGCACCACTCACAGATACTTCAAATTCATGAGGAGTACTCGGTTTCATTCTCGGTTTTGGGAAAATCCTTGGATTTCTTATTCTTGGTATTTTAGGACTTATTATCGCTGCTTTTGTGTATTTCAAACTTCTGAATAAAGATGGAAATCTCGGCTTTCAGGATTTTATTATCGATAAAATTTCCGGAAAACAACCAGTACAAAAATCTTCACCAGTACAAAAATTCACTCCTATTGAACCCATTATTCCGAAAGAAGAAAAAGTTCATACGGATGTACTGGCAAATATTGTTTCTGCACCTCAATCACTTTCTATTCCTGATGCAAATATGATAGTACCTCCAGAAGAAACTTATGTCGCTCCGACAGAAAGTAATATCCCTGATTGGCTCAAAGAATCAACAAACTTACAATCCTTGCCTGTATCTTCAGAGACTACTACGGATGATATTTCTATTCCAGAAAATATCATATCTGAAGAGAGTATTGCTGTATCTTCTCTAGAATCGAATGAGAAGGAAAAGATTGATAATCCTATTTTGATAACTGAAGACATTGCTTCTCCGATTCCAGAAGAGAATATTGATACATCTTCTGAATCTAGTATGCCAGATTGGCTGAAAGGAACATGAATAGAAGCATCAACTTCTTTAGAAGAAAATTCTATTCAAGAAACTCTAGAAGAAAAAATACCTGTAATGGAACCAGAAGTCATTTCAGATGAAACCATATCTGATTTACCACCATGGATGAAAGGAATTGATGAAGAATCTTTAAAACAGGAAGTAGTAGAAGAAATGACAGAACCAAGAAAGACCACTGATATAGCTGACGAAGATGATATTCCAGATTGGCTTAAATGAGCAGCATCAGAAGCTCCAGTTATTCCAACAGAAGAGATAATTCTTGAAACACCGAAACAGGAAATAATTCCTGAGGAACCAGTAATAATGACTACTACTGAATGAGAGAAAGATGCTGTTCCATATGATGACATACCAGATTGGCTTAAAGGTCCAGTTTCTGTAGCTATTGATACAGAGGATACTTCTAAAAAAGTGACTAAAAAGAAAGAGAAGGCAATTATTTCTACAGAAGAAGAGATAAAATCAGAGACAAAAACACCTTCTAAGAAATTATCTAAGAAGTCAGTTTCTTCTGAAAAAGAAGCAAAAGAAGAAGAGATAATTTCATCGAAACAAAAAAAGAAAAAACCAGTCCCTGTAGTGTCTGAATGACCAGTCATTTCAACGACAGACGAGGAGCTTCCTGATTGGTTGAAATAATTTCTATTTATACAGAGAAGAATAAGTAAGTTATTATTTATTCTTCTCATGCTTTTTATACAAATAGATTCTGTAGTTTATAATCTTCATTCTTATGACCAATACTGAAAATGATAATTCATCTAGTGGACTACTTGGTGAGATTTTAGAATCTACAAAGGTAGAATCTATATCAACACAAAAGGTCGATCTCCTGTCAGACACATTTATTGATGAAGAAATACCTACTATTTCTCCTACTGAATCAAGTATTATCTCAGATGTAAAAGGAAAAACAAAAAAGAAACCCTTAAATACGGGGGATTTTTTGCGTATTATTTGAGCTATTCTTCTCGTTGCACTCATATTCTTTGGAGCTTTTCTTGCGTATATCGTTTTCAATCCAGGACAGGCAAGTTTCTTTACAGGTTTCGGTATCAATCCAGCAGATATAGCACGATTATTGAAACAACTCGTCAGTACTATTTTTGGAGTCGTAACATTTCTTCTTTCGATTATATGGATAATATATCTTTTTCGGGCTATTTTGACTAAGAAAGAATATAAAAAGAAGAAAACAATTTCTATTATACTAGCATTCTTTTTTGGAGTATTACTCTTTTCTGATATCACTCTCTGGGCTTCTCTGGTTACTAAAATCAATGCAACAGATTATGAGAATCCAAATGGGGGAGTACTCGTGTATGATAATGAAAAATCCACATCAGAACGGTTTAAAAGTAGTGCACAGATGTATAATTTCGATAATTTAATCTGACCAGTTGAACTAAAATTTGATCTCAAAGCAGATGCAAACGTCGTAGCAAAGATTATTGATATTTCTAGTTATAAAATAAATTTTGATGGGGCAAAATGTTTACCGACAGGTTCTTCTGATATCGAAGGAATAAATGCACAAGATAATCCTATTATTTGTACTTTTGATCAAGCCAAGGTTTTTAAACCGACAGGAGTGTATGAAGGGATAGATAGAGTAACACATGAATCTAAAACTCTGACTATTAATTTTCATCCGATACAGATTATAGGAATGGTGGATATTAAAAAAACAGAAACCTCCATTACATATGATGCTTCTAAACTCACGAGTTTTGGAAATATTCATTGGCTTGTAGAAAAGAATAATGATCTTGTCTCTGAGAGTGCTAATGCGATATTCTCTATAACCAAGAAAGATATAGATCAAGTTCTTTGTCTCAATATTTCTTCTGGAACTACCTGTGATAAGCTTTTTATCATTCCAGCAAAATGAAGCGAAAATATCACAGCAACTATTATTCATAAACAGGATGCGGAAAACCCCTTAAAATACACATTTTCTCTCGGTGATAAAGTGGTGAAATCTGGTGAAATTGTGGATTATAGATGGGTTATTGAAAATCATACTATATCGCAAGATCCAGCATTTGACTATATATTTCCAGGAGAATATAAAGATGTGAAAATAAAAGTTATTTTGACTGACTCTGCTGGGAAAATTACAGAATTGAGTGATAATTTTTCTATACTCTATCCACTCAGTCTAGTAAGATGAGTACAGAGTGAATCACTCTTACGTATTACAGACACTTCTGGGAATCATCTTGCTGATGGTACTTATAATGCATCTATAAAAGCGTATTATATTACCGATGTAAGTACTCCTACAGGCATTACATTAGATGCAACCGATGTAAAAGCAGAAAATCCTGGATATGAACTTACAGATGTTGCATGGGACTTGAATGGAGATGGAGTTTTTGAGAAAATAGGAATGCAGCAAAAATATGAACTTGTGGAAGAAAAACGATATACTATTCAAGTACAGTATACTTTTGCAAATACCGCTAAAAATATTACTTCTCTCGTAAAAGAAAA
>MNYO01000120.1 GCA_001873165.1 Candidatus Gracilibacteria bacterium CG2_30_37_12 | reverse complement strand
GAGTGTAAGTTCCTTCACAATTTCGGCATAATGGCAAAAAGTGTGTGGCTGTTTTGACTACTTCACCCCGCTTCCAGAGGGCAGATAAGGGGGTAAATTAGTCAAAAACAAGCCAAATTTAGCGAGAAATATAAAAGTTGATACTTGGGTGCCTTAGATAAGAGAACAACTTGTATTTTTAACCACACATAATTTTCTATTTAACCGAAACTGGAAATAATTCTTTTCGAATCCCATCCGCCGATATATGAAATATTTCTTCTCTTGAAAGCATATTCAAAACGTATTTTGCCACCGTCGTCTTCCCACTTACTGGTAGACCAAATACAATATAAAGGGTTTTGTTCATGAAATTTAGAAAAAATAATTTGTCATTCTAGGATTTTCTGAGTGCGATTTTAAAAAAAAATGATGATTTTCTAAAAATGGGATTTTTAAGGGGAAAACTGTTTGAGAACAAAGATAAACAGTTTATTTATTGCCACCCGACGAGTTTTTTCTCCTTAAAAGCTTTTGGTACTTTTCTCGACAAAAGTATAAAGAATATTTTAATAAGGGATTAACCCCACAAGGGGGAGTTATGGCTTCCACTACGGTCGGAATGATATAATATCATATTATTCTTTCATACTTTCTACTCCGCTCACGATTTCGCTCACTTCCTTGGTAATACTTGCCTGACGTGCCTTGTTGTAACTGAGAGTGAGTGCAGAAACTTTCTTAGTAGCACTATCTTTCGCATTCTTCATGGCAACCATACGAGATGAATGTTCCGATGCCTTGGATTCGAGGAGGATTTCATAGAGAAGCATCGAGAGGATCATCGGGATAACTTCATTCACGATCGTTTCGGTATCTGGTTCTATCGTATACTGTTCAACGGTTATAAGATCGCTCGTATCTTGTCCGACAATTTCACTCAGAAATGCAACAATGTCCGCCCGATCAAGTGGAAGAAATTGTTTCACTACCGCTTTTTGATTAATAGCGGAAATATAATAACTATGAACTACTTTTACAGCATCGTAGTTGAGTTTCTCATACGCTTGCTTGGTGAAAAGCTCACGAAGCATCGAACTTATAGATTTTACATCCCTAATCTCTATCGTGTCTTTCATAGAATCAGAAAAATCTGTCACGAGATTTCCACCAGTTCGGAGGATAAATTCACGAGCTTTTTTTCCGATAGTGATGTAATCGATAGTAAGTTCTGGATGATCTTTTCGATACTGTGCTACTTTCTTAAAAGTATTCACATTATACCCACCACAGAGTCCTTTATTGGATGATATAACAACAATAAGTTCTCTCTTCGTTGTGTAAGTATGACCTCCAATAGAAGGAATATCTCGAAGTGAATCACTCACATTTGCAAATATCCGAAGTGCCGCGATAGTAAAAGGACGACTCAAAAGAACTCATTCCTGAGCCTTTTTCATCTTTACGGTCGATATAAGTTCCATCGCACGAGTGATTTTCTTCGTATTCGTAACCGATTTGATACGAGCTTTGATTTCTTTTCCTGATGCCATAAATGAGAACTTAGAATTTAGATTTTAGAACTTTGGAAAATGACGATTTCCCACAACCATGGTTTTTAGGGGAAAAACTGTTTGAGAACGATGATAAACAGTTTATACATTGCCACCCGACGAGTTTTTTACCCCTGAAAGCTTTTGGTACTTTTGGCTACAAAAGTATATATTCATCCTAGAAGATTTCTCACATTCGTTCGAAATGACAAATTTTTAATACATCTTTTTCAAATTCCCAAGAATCTCATTCAATTTTGTTTTCGTTTCATCGTTCAAATCCTTCGTTTCGAGGATGCTTGCAAGAATTGTTCCTTCTTCTTCCAATTGAACATACAAATCTTTCTCAAATTTCTGAATATCATCTACCGCAACAGCATCGAGATATCCATTGGTTCCTGCATAGATAATACATGTCTGTTTCTGAAATGGAACTGGAGAATAGACATTTTGTTTAAGGATTTCTACCATACGTTTTCCTCGTTCGAGTGCATTACGAGTATCTTCGTCGAGATCAGAAGCAAACTGAGAAAATGCCTCAAGTTCACGATATTGAGCAAGAGAAAGTTTCAAAGTTCCTGCAACACGTTTCATAGCCTTCGTCTGAGCAGAACCTCCGACTCGAGAAACAGAAAGTCCCACATTAATCGCTGGTTTAATACCTGCATTAAAGAGATTGGATTCGAGAAATATCTGACCGTCGGTGATAGAGATGACATTTGTCGGAACATAGGCAGAAACATCTCCCCCCTGCGTTTCGATAATAGGAAGTGCGGTCATAGAACCTGCTCCGAGTGCATCGCTCAATTTTGCAGAACGCTCCAAAAGACGAGAATGAAGATAGAATACATCTCCAGGATATGCCTCTCGTCCTGGCGGACGACGAAGAAGAAGTGCCATTTCACGGTAGGCATTCGCGTGTTTCGTTAAATCATCGTAGATAATCAATGAATGTTGTCCATTGAGCATGAAGTATTCACCTACCGCACAACCCGAATACGGAGCGAGCCATTGCATCGCAGCAGGACTCGAAGCACCAGCTGCAACGATAGTCGTATATTCCATAGCACCAGAACGGCGAAGTTCTTCGGCAATCGCAACAACCTTAGAATCTTTTTGTCCGATGGCAACATAGATACATTTCACATTCTGACCTTTTTGGTTCAAAATAGTATCGATAGCGATTTGAGTTTTCCCCGTCTGACGATCTCCGATGATAAGTTCTCGTTGTCCTCGTCCGATTGGTACAAGTGCATCGATGGCTTTGATACCAGTCGCCATAGGCTCATGAACCGATTTACGACTCATAACTCCAGTTGCAACACGTTCTGTTGGGTAGAACTCTGCAGAGATAATCGGACCAAGTCCATCGAGTGGATTCCCAAGTGGATCGATAACACGACCAAGAAGTCCTTCTCCCACCGGAACTTCGAGAGTACGACCCGTTGTTTTCGCGATCATCCCTTCTTTGATGGTTTCAACGCCAGAAAGCACTACGACTCCGACGAAATTCTCTTCGAGGTTCATAGCAACCCCACGAGCTCCCGATTCAAATTCGACCACTTCGTTGTAGGCAACTTCGCGAAGTCCTACGACTTTTGCGATACCATCCCCAAGGGAGATAACCTCCCCGGAGTTGACCCGTTCAGGTGACAGGTCGGTCGAATCGATTTTTGCTTCGATTTCACGAATAAGTGAGTCGATGAGTTGTGTAGACATAGTGTAGTAGTTAGGGATTAGTAGTTAGTTTTGATTACTCACAATTATTTTGATTTTTTATAGTCGTAATAAATTGAAGCTATGGTACACGCTAAAAATATTATTCATAAATGAGTTGCATTTATGTCTTTATTACCACCATTCTCTCACTGTAACAAAAGAACCATAAAAGATAAGAATAATACTATTACCGACAATAATATATAAACATATTTCATAATAAATTTATTAGTAAAATAGATAAGAATAAACTACCTCTTCAGTCGATTCTCCACCTCCTGAAACGATATATCCATCATATCATCTCCCGAGAAGATTCGGATTCCTCCACGAATCGTGTCATTTTGTTTCCATTCGATAGATTTTGAATCAATCATCTCTCCGAAGTGGCGAGTATACGCCGAAAGAGTTATCGGTTCGAGAGTATTTCGGTTATCTTCCCCAAAGTATTCCACTCGGTAAAGTTTCGTACCAGACTGAGTCCGTGCAAAAAGAGCACGACCACGTCGTCCGACGAACTTTTCGAGGGCACGATACGATTTCAGACCTTTGAGAAGGTTCTGGAGTTCGGTTTTAGAATGAGTGGAAAAGTCCATAGTGGAGAGAGTAATTGAAATTATGAATTGTTTTCTGAAAATCCCCCGGTCTTCGCCCACCCCCTTTGTCAAGGGGGAGTTTTTCGATTCCCCCTTGACAAAGGGGGCTAGGGGGATTATTTATTCCTTCATCGCTTGTTTGATAAAATCAGCATTAGATTCTTTTGCTCCGAAAAGGCGTTCGTTCAATTTGAGGGCGATGGTCAAGATTCGATCTTGCATAGCACCTTCCATCTGTTTGCGTTCGTTGGCAACATCGAGCTCCGCTTTTGCTTTCATCGCCATGATTTCCTCATTTGCACGAGTAATCATAAGAGCTGTTTCTTTTTTCGCAAGAGTCTCCGCTTGAGTTTTCATAGCAAGTGCATCTCGACGAGCGTGCTCGAGGATATCGTGCACCATCTTATCGGCGTCGGCTTTTTGAACTTCCATATCTTTTGCGAGTGTATCGATATTTGCCTGCTTGGCTTGTTGTATGTCGAGGTAAGAAATGAGTGGTTTAAAAACGAACTTTTGAAGTACGTAGAAAATGATCGCGAAGTTCACGACCTGCACGAGCATTACTTTCCAATCGACGAATTGTGCGAGTTGATCCATAAATAATAAGTAAGGATAATTCTATAAAAATCTCAGGTCTATAATAATTATAAACTTTGTAGTTTTTATAAAAGAATGAGATGAGTTCGAGGAAAAATTAAGTACCATAGCGAACCGTACGACTGTACGGCGAGTGAGGAACGGAAATTTTGACAAAGAAATCGTCCATTGTTTTATAAAAAACTCTATTTAATTACGAATGCCATTGCAATACCAAAAATCGCCAACGCCTCGATAACTCCAAGAAATAGGAACATTTCGATAATAAGAGATTTCTTTGCATTTGGATTTCGTCCAATTGCTTCCATAGCTCCTTTACCAACGAGTCCAAGTCCGATACCAGAACCGATAAGTCCAAGTCCGATTACGATTGCCATAGCAAGTGCGTGTAATTCCATAAGAGAAAAAAATTAATAATAAGTAAGTGAGTATAAAAGCTGTTAGCTTCTAATTTCTAGCTTCTTTTAGAGAAGACAGAAATCAGATTCCAAAATAGAAGAGATTCCAGAGATAAGAAAGAACGATAGAATTTATAAGAAAAACGAAGCCATAGCTCCCCCTTGTGGGGTTATTGGAGCGATACAAGGAACGGAGTTTTGAATGTAAAGTCTGAAGTTATTTCTTATCTCCTTAGTGGTGAACTTCTTGTGATTCCTTGAAGTATACCAACATCAAGATAGTAAATATAAAACCCTGAAACAATGCAACGAATATTTCATACAAGAAGAATGGAATCGGCCCAAAAATAGGAAAATGCAAAAATTCTGCACTCAAAAAGGTAATTACGGAGATGAGAATAATTCCTGCGAAGATATTTCCAAACAATCGGAATGAGAGTGAGAGAATACGAGAAAGTTCAGAAATCAGGTGAATCCATCCAAAAAGCATATTTCCAAACCGTGCGCCGATGCTCGCTCCACGGAAATTACAGATATATCCGCTGAAGTGGAGCCAAGTCCCCTTGGTTCGTGTATGGTAAAATTGTGCGAGTCCAATCGTGAAAAGTGCCAGAACAAGTGTCGTAGAAAGGTCCGAAGTAATTGGTCGAAGGTAGTGTGTAATACCTGGATCAAATGCTCCAATCACTTCTAGGAGTAAGCCAAAGAGATTTGCGAAGATAACAAACAGAGCAACTGTTGCTATGATGAAGAAATTCTTTCGTGCAAAATCTTCATTATCCAGAACGGAGTTAAATCCAGAACGCATCAATGATATGAGTTCCTGAAAAAACATACGGAGACGTCCAAAGTATCCTTTACGAATAGAACGATTCACGAAAAAAACAATCGTGAAAAGAATCGCCATAAAAATCCACATAGAAAGAAGTGTCGTTGTCACAAAACCAAAAACCGGCTCTCCTCGGAGGGTCGGAATATGTGGTCCGGTATGAACTTCGGTGGTAGTAACTAGCTCAGTTTCACTCATAAATAGATGGGGTGTATAGAATGGGTAAAATCGCGGAAAGTATAGAGAAAATGAAAGAAAAAGCAAATGGAAATCCTTTAAATACTATCAAATTTGACTTACTATAAAGAATCAAATTCTATAAGCCTCTCAAAAGCGAAGTAATTTGAGTGCAAATCGAAGCCATAGCTCCCCCCTTGTGGGGTTAACGGAATGAATCGTACAAATGTACGGGGAAACTGTTTAGTTCCCCTCGTGGGCTGAGCAAGCGGAGATTTAAGCTCAATACTACCAGAGTACAGGCGAACAAGTTTTTCAGAGGTCTATTATCTTCTTCTACTGTAGACCTCCTTCACCGAGCTTTCTGTTCCAATAGAGATATGTTTCCCTTTACAGAGAGGACATTCATAGAGGTATTTATTGGGATTTAAGCGAATTGCTTCCACATTTTTCTGGCAATCACGACAATAAAAAGTCACCTCCCCTCGTTCCTGAAGAAATTCTTCTTTTCTCTTTTCAAAAGTCGGGATATTGACGAGATCATTATAGGAAGCCATAGAAATATATTCTTTAAATAATATTCACTTTAGAAGATTTTACTCAAAATTCCCCCGTCTGCAACTTCGATTTTCTTTTCGGTTGCTATCTCGTGGTAGAGTTCTCGTTCTTTTTTACTTGGATGTGTTGGAATCTTGATATTCACAGTGATAAATAAATCCCCTTTCTGATCTTTGGAAATATGTTTCACACCGTCTCCTTTGAATTTGAGAACTTCTCCGTACTGCATTCCTGATTTGATTTCTAAAGTTCGCTCTCCAATAACGGGAATCTTGAGCGTTTTCTTAGTTCCAAGAACCGCTTCTGTTGGATCTATCTCAATCGTATAAAAGAGATTCATATCCTCTCTCGTGAGTCCATCGATACTATCAGGAATACTGAAAGATATATAGAGATCTCCTGATTTGGATCCGATTCCGTCATTTCCTTCGCCTCGAACTTTAATTGTCATCCCATCGTCGATTCCAGCGGGGATATCAATCTCTTTCTCCGTTTTAAATGTTTCTCGCCGCTCTCCATGACAAGTCGTACATTTATCCGTGATAATCTTCCCCGTTCCATGACATACATCACAGATTCCTGTTTGTTCCATAACTCAGAAAATAGTTTGAGTTCGTCGGCGAACTTGTCCAGCCCCACGACACTGAGAACATTCTTTTGGTTCCGTTCCTTTTTTTGCACCCGTCCCTATACACTCAGAACAAACAATTTTTCGACTATAGGAAATATTTTTCTTGAGTCCCGAAAGTGCTTCTGCAAAATCGAGTTTCACACGAATTTCTATATCTTCGCCTTCTATACCACCTGCCTTCCGTCGGGTTCCACCCCCTTGACCACCACCGAAAAAAGACTCGAAAATATCCGAGAAATCCATATTGGTATGGAATCCGCCCTGAGAATCACCGAATCGATCTCCCGTATCATTGGAACCGAATCGATCATAATGAGCTCGTTTCTGTGGATCACTGAGCGTTGCATAGGCCTCATTCACCTCTTTGAAAAGAGTTTCTTTTTCTTTATCACCACCATGTCGGTCAGGATGTACTTCCATCGCCTTCTTGCGATATGCACGCTTGAGTTCTTCGGCACTCACTTCACGAGTAACTTCGAGTATTTCATAAAATTCGTATGCCATATATAATTTGCTTTTGTTAATTTCTAAAAAAATCGCACCAGTATAATCGAGGTGCTATTTTGAATAAAAGTATTGTATGGAAAAATGAAAAAATGCAATCAAAAAGAGAGAACATTTTTATTCTCTCTTTTTGAGATTCAATATTATCTATTATGAGTCCCTCATTGTTTATTATTCTTTACTGCCTTTTTAATTTCTGAAATTTCAAGAATTATTTTATTTTCATTTATTGCTCCTATAACCTCATCTACTGAAGCAAAAATTCTCAAGTTATCATCTACTGGAATAAAAGTATTACTATCCTTCCTACCCACAAGACCATGAGAATTAAAGATTTGATCAAAACCCGTTCTCGTATTTCTCACATGCACCTCAACATTAGGCGATTTCTTCAGTATCTCATCAACAAGATTTAATACATTCTTTATCCCTTGCGTTGATAAATCTGGCTTTTGTACACAACAACGAGCTGTTGCAGTTGTTGTCATTTAATCATAGATACTTAAAAACCATCTTCTGAAATCAGCCATAATATTTTTTACTTAAAAAGTAAAATTACTGTGATATATATCAAACCTAAAATAATCTCATCACTTTCGTCTCCTCGAGCTCTATCGCTCCACGTTTCACAAGTTCACCGAATGCTCGGGTTGTTGCTTCCACATCGACCATCGCATTATGGGCTCATTCGAACCATTCTCCGAAGAGGTGCTTATAGAGTTCCGAGAGTTTCGGTGGCTTAAAGGAAAACCCTCGACCCTGAAGTTTACAATAATCCGTCGATCCTCGCATGGTACAAACTCGTTTGATTGGTTGATAATCTCCTTCTCTTCTGAGACGTTTCAGTTCTGAACGAATCACCTCCTCGTCGTATTCGATATTATGTCCGACGACGATATCCGTTGTATTCAGATATCGGAGAATCTGATCCATAACTTCTTCGATATACGGAGCACTTTCCACATCCCGATCATAGATACCATGTACTTGGGAAGCAGCGAACGGAATGGAAATCCGTGGCCTTACCATAATATCCACTCGTTCCAATTCTGTAAAACCATTTTCGCTATCTACTTCACCAAGAATTCCTGCAAATTGCACCACATAGGGTTGTTCATCGAGGTGTCCATTTCGAACCGTGAGTCCCGTTGTTTCTGTATCAAATATAAAGGCTTTCATGAAAGTGAGATTTATTGTTAGAAAAGAAAAATCCGACCTACGGATTATAAGAAGATGGCAGATAGTGTATAAAAAATATGTAAAAATGCAAATTGACTTGAGTACAATAATTTTGAAAATATTCTACTATTTCTACTTCTCTCGAATCGCTTTAACGATCTTCAGGAGCTCCAAACACCGATCGGTCACGTCGAGATAAATAGTATCCTTCTGGAGGTATCCCATACGCTTCGTGAATCGCAGAAACTCGCGGAGGATGAGGAGATCGGAGAATAGCTTCTCAGAAAGCACACTCCGAGAGGATGGATCGTACATATACTGATAGATATTTTCGAGCATCTTCGTTTCGATCTTCTCTCGGAGGAAGTATCGTTCTTTTTTAGGAACCTTCATGAGAAATGCATTGACGATGCCGAAAAGCTCTTCAAAACGCTCTTTGAGTAAAAAGCGTTTTACTTCCTTTTCCTTCACTCCCATATCAGTAAGTCTCAGCACCCTCTCTCGTGCGAGCATGTACGATTCGATATCTATCGGATTAGTGCCAAGTGGATATATTCCTGGGTGTTCCATGTATATTTGTTCTCCATCAATCAAAACATATGCCCATCCCGCTTCCGAAAATGTGTGAGTCCATTTTTCGAGAGCGTTTTTTGGGAATCATACCTTCACTGTCTCTCGGTCGAGCGTTGTGAGCCGAAATGAGAACCTTTGTGTAATGAAAAATGCTTCTTCATCGAGCAGAATATAGAACATTCCCTTCTTGATCACCTTGAGGTGACAGGGATATTGGACTGCAAAAACCGTTCGAAAATACTCGGAGATACGCATGAATGTGGATTACGAGTAAAGGGAATGAGTAAATAGAAAAAAACGGCACTTGAAAAGTGCCGAAAAGAAGAGAGAACGAATAACTCGAGAACTCTTTTTTTTTTATATACTTTGATGCGAGAATTATATTTCCACATACGGGGGAAGTGCCTGTAATCCTTTTCTTCATCATTGGTATGTCCGAGCGTACAAAACGCTCTGGAAAACGATCCAACAAAGATTACTGAAGCGAGTGGAAGCCGACATTCCGATTCGCAGTCGACGCGTCCCAATTCAAGTTGAGCGTGAAGACCCCAGCGTTCGCACCATTGTTGCCATTACCGCCGCGAATAAATTCGGCACTCCCCCTTTTAGATACATACGATGATCCCGAGTCTGTGATAGCAAAGCATCCGCTTCTGGAAGCGTAGATACTCATAAGTTTCTTTCGGTCGTCAGGTGTGAGAATACGAGATTCTTTTTCCGTTTCGGAAATATGGTCGAGTCGGTCCATGAACTTATGAAATCCCAGACATATTCGTTTCCCGGCGAGGAGTTTTCTATCTATTATCTGATAGCCACAGAATCTGACTCCATCATGGATCGGGTGGATTTTAATCTTCTCTGTCCGAAGAATGAGCTTTTCTTCAAGGCAGAATTTTTGCATACATTCGATCGATTCGCATATTTCCTCTTTACTTCCGAGAAAGATACAATCATCCATATACCGAACACTTCGAATCTTCATGGTATGTTTCAAAAACTGATCGAAATCGTTCAAATAGAAATTCGCGAAGAGCTGCGAGAGAATACCACCTATCGGAACTCATTTTTTCGGTTCATCGATGTAGAAATGGTTGTTTGAAAGGAGTTCATCGTACCGATTACCAGAAATGTAACTATCGATGATACAATCAATAGCGCCGAGCAGTATCGGGTCTCTCATGTATTTTCGGATTTTTTCTTTCAGGAACGCGTGATTGATCGTGAAGAAATACTTCGAGAAGTCGATCTTGCAGTAATAGGTATCCTCTCCGTGTTTCTTCTGAATTTTGATGAGCAGTTTCCGGAGGTAGGTTACCGCTTGGTGTGATCCGTATCCGACCCGACAGGCAAACGAAGTTTGTACCATCTTCCGATCAAGGATCGGATAGAGTCTCGCATAGATGAGGTGATGGACGATGTGATCCAGAAACTGCGGAGAAGCGATGTATCGTTTCTTGGAATCCTGAAGAATGAGCTCTTTGTATGTTCCGTGAACATAGCATCCAGTGTTGATTTCATGGAGCATTTTCATGAGACGTTCCTCGCGGTTCTGGTCAAAGAGATACACTTCGTACTTGTTCTTCCGCGATTTTCGCGCTTTTTCGTACGCTCGAAGTATCTCCGATGGAGTAAAGAATGTCATTTGGGATTTTTACGGATATTCGTAGGGGCAGACCACCGTGTCTGCCCTGAATTGGTTATAATTTGAGTGAGCGAGTAACCTTTTCACCCGTCGCCTTCCAGGCGATGGGTGAAAAAATCAAGTGACCGAGAGGACGGGGTACCCCTTGAGGGTATTACCGAGCACAGCGGAAGCCGACATTCCGACGCGCAGTCGACGCGTCCCAAGACAAGTAGAGCGTGAAGACCCCAGCGTGCACACCGCCGTCAGCACCGCCGCGAACAAATACACGATTTGTT
>MNYO01000121.1 GCA_001873165.1 Candidatus Gracilibacteria bacterium CG2_30_37_12 | reverse complement strand
AGTGATGAGAGAAAGTCATGGAAGAACTTTTTATCCCAGACTTTCATTCACCGGGTAATATATCCAGATTCACGATTGATCCAAGTTTGTATGGAGCGAGACATAAAAAAGAAGTAAAGATATACTTTACTTCGATTATGGCACTGTTGGCTTTGTCAAGAGAAAATTCGAGATTATTTAGGAGAAAAAGTGGGTGGGATTGAGAGTCAATTGTATTGACTTTATCGTAAAAGTATCTTAAATTATGTGCAATACTTTTATATTCTTTTCTTCTCTCTTATGTCACTTTCCACATTGTACGAAAGGTCTGACTCATGAAGTAATCAACTTTCTCTCCAGTTTTCTCAGAATATTCCTCCATTTCCAAGAGCACAGATTGCCGATCAAGTGCATGCGATTACTTCGTGAAAATTCACTTTTCATCCCGAGAAAAGTGAAATGAATGGAAATAAATTTGTTTTGAAAATATCTTATATGGGAAGAAGTTATTCCTTAGAAGGAGTATATAAAAGAGAGGAAATTCGGTCGCCCTATGATAGGGAAGATATGAGTACTATTTTTCGATTTGTGAGTTTTGATAAGCTTTTTGCATATAGAAATGGTTCATACAATATTCCAGCGTTTCTTCCAAAAGCTGCATACGATGAGATTACCAAAAATGCTAATAGTATTCTTTCGGGGTCTTACAATCATTCTCTTTTACTCCACTAGAATAATGATGTGAACCTGCATTCGTAAAATTCAAATAGATGTTTTCTATAAGAGACATCTATTTTTTGTTTTTCTGTCCGAAAATCTTGTTTGATTTTTTCGAGCAAAAACATATACTTCGCTCGATAATTTTCTTTGAAATATTTATAGTATCTAATCTTATAAATTTGTGTCTTTTAAAAAAACACCACTTCCGCCTGCTGAGTGAAACAATTCACTCTCAAATTTTGCGTCTTTCAAGAATCGATATTTTGCGATGAAAAAACGTAATTTCATTTCTGGGATATTGCTTGGTTTTCTCGGGATTTCCTGAGTAGTGGCTGTTTCATTTATTACATTCTCGCAACTTCCTTCTTTTCATTTCAACTTTTCTCTTCCTTTTCCGGGGAAGATAAGCTTGTTTCAGACCATTTCGGGAATAGAACAAAATAAGATCAATATTCTCGTTACAGGAATCGGTGGAGGAGACCATGATGGGGCTAATTTAACCGATACAATTCTTTTCGCCTCTCTGCATCCAGAAAGCAAAACTATTTCCCTTCTCTCTGTTCCTCGTGATCTTTATGTAGAATATCCTCTTGGGGGACGTGGTAAAATCAATGAAATTTACATGCGTGGGCTTCATGCAAAAGAATCACAAACGCAAGCCATGACGGATTTGGGAGATAAACTTCGAGAAATCACTGGAGAAAAAATGGATCATTATTTGAATATAGATTTCGATGGATTCACGAAATTTATAGATCTTCTCGGAGGAATTGAGGTAAATGTAGAAGAGGATCTCACAGATATGGAATACCCTGATAATAATTGGGGATATATAACTTTTAGTATAAAAAAGGGGCGACAAACACTCGATGGTGCAACCGCTCTCAAGTATGCAAGAAGTCGCCACTCAACGAGTGATTTTGATCGATCTCGTAGGCAACAGTTGGTTATAAAAGCAGTGAAAGATAGGCTTTTTTCGCTCGATATCTTGACAAGTCCAACCAAGATAAAATCTCTCTATTATGCAATCGTCTCTCATATAAAAACAGATCTCTCCATGGGGCAACTTGCATCCCTCGCTCTCTTTGGGAAAGATATTCCGACCGCCAATATACTCGCTTTCAATCTGAACGATTCGTGTTTTCAAGGGCTCGCCTATTGTCAACGTGGGGGTTTTCTCTATACTCCTATGCGTGATCTCTTCGGCGGAGTATCAGTACTGCTTCCAGATGGAGCTACGCCAACACATCTGGATTCCTATGCAGATACTTCTAAGTTTTCCAATATTGTATTTAACTATCCAGAGATGTTTCTGGAAAATAGTGAAATAAGTATCATCAATTCTACAAAAACTCCAGGAATGGCAAATACTATTGCGCTCTATCTCAAGAAATTTGGGTTCAATATTCCTGATAAAGATAGCATCGGCAGCACTAAAGACCTCTATGAAAAAACCCAAGTCTTCGCTACTTGGGATATGGAAAATAAAATAGGAATTTCTCCAACCTCTAAGACTCTTGAGGCTCTTTCTCTCTTTATTTTTGCTCCGCAACAATCCGTACCTACGAATAAGTATTCCAAGACTCAAAGTCCAAAAATTGAGGTCATACTCGGAAAAGATTATAAAACAGTAGTAGCAGAATAAAACTACTTGAAAAAAAACCATTTCTGGATATCCTGCAAGGGATTATATATCCTGTAAAAATACCTATGACAGAATTTAAAAAAGAGAAAATAAAAACCTGAGCACTCAAGAGAGCCTATCTTGAAAGAAAAAATAAGCAAAAATCTAGCGGGAAATATATTACTCTCTATATTGCACTTCTTGTATTTTTTATTGGATCATTTTCTGTAGTAGCTCTTGTTATTTATTATCTCTATGATGTACCAGTCATTTCTGGAATCGAGAGTGATGTACTTCCAGAAAGTAGCATCATTTATGATCGTAATGGGGGAGAGTTGTATAATCTTTATAATGAGGAAAAACGAACCTATGTTCCATATGGTCAGATATCCAGTCATATGCGAGATGCAATTATTAGCACGGAAGACAAGACTTTTTTCGAAAATCCAGGGATCGATTTCAAATGACTTTTGCGAGCAGGATTCAATTATATCAGTGGAAAAACAGATAAAATTCAGGGAACTTCGACGATTAGTCAGCAACTTATTAAGAATATATTTTTTACGTCTGAACGAAGCACCGATCGAAAGGTAAAGGAAATCTATCTTTCTTATGAACTCAATAATAAATATTCCAAAGAAAAAATCCTAGAACTGTATTTAAACAAAATCAGTTTCGGAAATAATGCGTATGGAATTGAGGAAGCAGCAAAAACCTATTTTGGCAAATCCTCTAAAGACGTAGGGATTCTTGAAAGCTCGATTCTTGCTTCTCTCCCAAAAGGTTCTTCATATTATTCTCCTTATTCTCACAAGGATCGTCTTATGGGGTATTTTTCCGTACACGAGAAAAGTAGTCCAAAAGATATTGTCAATCTCGAGAATAATGGGAAAAATACACAGTACAAAGATCTGATAACGAAATTTAAAGAATTTGTTTCTCTTCTCGAATTTAAGCCGTTGACCGCAGATAAGCTGAGTATATGTCATGTAAAACAGGCATATTTAAAACAAAAATATTCTATAGATAGTGATAGTTGTACAACTCTTAATTATAGTGAATTGCTGACTTTTTTTAATAGCATACAAATAGAAGGGCAAGTAGTAGAGATATTATCCCCTGGAACATGAGATGAAAAAACTCCAGTGGCAGCAAACACTACTACAGGAACAGTAAATGGAGAGAAAAAAACTATGATTCTTGAATACAATACTGGGCGAAAAGATTTCGTTCTTGGTCGTATGTTTGAAGATCAGAAAATTCAACCAGTAGAATATAAAACTGCCTTCATAGGTGGCATCGATTTCCAATTCCATGCGTATAAGGAAAATATTAAATATCCACATTTTGTCTTCTATATCAAGGATTATTTGGAGAATAAATATGGAAAGGATTTTGAAGCACAAGGTGGACTCAAGATATATACGACCATTGATCCCATACTTCAAGATACCGCAGAAGAATTAGTGAAAAAACAAGTAAAAATTAATACAACAAAATACGGAGCAAAATCGGCTGCTCTCGTGAGTATGGATAATAAGACAGGTCAGATTCTTGCGATGATAGGAGGAGCAGATTATTTCAATAGCGAGGAAGATGGGAATGTGAATATCATTACTTCTAAGCGTCAACCGGGGTCATCATTTAAAACCATAGTGTATACGCTTGCCATTTCCAAGAATCCCATCAGTCCAGATACTCCTATCTTTGATCTGAGAACGAAGTTTGGAGAATGGGAACCAAATAATTATGATAAGAAATTTCTCGGGAAAATGAGCGTGAAGAAAGCACTCGATTATTCTCGAAATATCCCAGCAATTAAAATGTTTTACCTCGCGGGCGGAGAAGCAAGTGTGGTGGAATTTGCAGAAAATCTCGGGATAACTTCTCTCAATAAAAGAGGGGAATATGGAGCACCTCTTGCTATTGGAACAGGAGAATTAAAACCTCTCGAGCTTCTCCAAGCGTACAGTGTATTTGCTAACGGTGGATATAGAAAAGAGATAAATCCTATCTTGAAAATTACTGATAAAAAAGGGAATTTGATAGAACAATATACAGAAAGTTCGGGAACAAGTGTGATTTCTGATGCAGCTACTTATATTATAAGTACGATTCTTTCTGATGCAACAAGTCGTCCAGGAGATTTCTGGAATAATGTTCTCACACTCAAAAATCGTCCTGTCACGGCAAAAACTGGAACTTCCAATAAAGATGTAACAAAAAACGGAAAGAAACAAATTCTCCCACGAGATCTCTGGACGGCTGGATATACTCCTCAGATTACAACTGTTGTTTGGGCAGGAAATGTTGATGGTTCAGAAACAAAAGGGACGTGTGATGGATTGAATTGTGCTGCACCCATCTGGCATGATTTCATGGAAGCAGCGCATAAAAATCTTCCTGTAGAAACTTTCCAGAAACCAGCGAGTATATTTTCGGCAACCATTAGTCAGATTTCTTGAAAACTCGTAACTTGAGTAACTCCTGATTCTCTCAAAGTTACATCTATTTTTGCTGTCAAACCAACAGAATACGAAGGATGATTCCAACCTGTAGAAGTAGATAGTCTCTGTAATGGAAAAGTAACAGAAAGTACACCGCCAGAGGCTATTAAGAAATGATATATTGCCAACATAAATCCTGTCATAGATGGATATGAAAAAGATTGGCTTCCAGCAATTGCAGAATGGGTAAAATCCGAGACATGAAAAACATATTTTCAAAATGTAGATAATATTCTCGGTGAAGTCAGTACGGAAGCCTGTGTACGACCAAATGCGGGACTCTCCAATATTACCATTTCTGCGTCCTTTAAGGACGGTGGTACATATCCTCTCGCAAGATATCCATTTGAAATTACCTATAGCTCCGACAATTCTATAGTGAGTTTAGAATTTATAAAAGATGGGATTATTTTTCAGAAATTCCCTATTCTTGCCACCGATACATCGGGAGTATATAAAGTGCCGGCGATAACTTTCGGGGAAGATTTCCGAGGAGAACATACGCTTTCTTTTCGTGCCATTGATAAGTATGGATATTCTGCGATATATACCACAAAAGTGACATTTGAGGATAGAAACCCTACAACGACTATTACTATCATTAGTCCTCTCAAGGATAGTGCTATAACCAGAATTTATGGAGATCAGTACTTCAATCTCCGTTTTACTCTCTCTCCTGGAATTGATCCGATACAAAGTGCAAATCTTTATATAGATGGGACACTTTCTAAGATTCTCCCAATCGATACAGAACAAACTCTTGCAATCAATGTAGATAAAGATATACTTATTGGGATACATACTCTTGAGATAGAAGTAGTGGATACAAAAAATCAGAAAACGAAAAAGTCTCTTCCTTTTGAAATTATCGCACGATAATATTGAAATGCTATTTATCATTTTTTTTATGAAAAAAATTTTCTTTATTCTTACTATTCTCATTGGATTGGGAATTCTCATACTTCTCTCTTTTTCGAGAGAGAGTATTTTTGAAAAAGCAAATACTATAAATATTGATTTCAGTGAATGAGAAAAACTTTATGGCTGGGATGCTACAAAAAAGACTTTTGTAAAAAAAGATTCCACTCAAAAAAAAGATGGTTTTTACCTTCGACAATTATCACCCATCGATGGTATTTACTATACATCGGGAGATAAGAATCCATTTGTTCACTCTAAAAAAGAAGATGTAAATATCATCACTTTTGGTTCTGGTTTGTTTGTTTGTAATATACAGACCAGATTGGAACAATATGAATTTCGTGTGGGTGATATTACTCTCCTACCAAAGGGAAGAGGAGTTTTTCTTATAGATACCAATAATCCTCAAGCGAAGATATTTTCGTTTGATGCATTTTTGGATACGGAACTGGTAAATGGTTCAGGACGAGCACACATTGCACAATTTACACTTTTCCCGTCATTACTTTTCAAACATGATTCAAAAAATACTCTTGGATTGAAAGAGGCAGATATTTTGAGAATATCTATCGTTGATTCTATTCGTTATGTAGACATAAAAACAGCGGAAGATAGTAAGATATTATTTTCTGAAGAAAACATAGAACAAAACCAGACATTTCTTACAGAAGTAGAAAAAGATATTATTGCTCGAATCAATGCTCTTGTTAAGCTTCATTCTAATATTCTTGATAAGAATAATACGAATACAAAAAATATTTCTTTTTTTGATGCATCGAGTAATTTTCTTGTTAATGGTTCAAAAAAGGAGATTTTCCTCAAAAATACGCTTATCGAAAATATATTGCAAGCACTGGATAATAATCAGAAAACATCACAAAGTAGTGTAATAACAAGTACTCTTGCTCAGATGAAGGAACTGAGTCCACAAGTATATGAGGACGGTCTAACTATACTGAAACAGTATTATTATATTACCATATATTCTCATTTTGTAGGCAAGGATGCAACAGATGTGGATAAGAAGATGGTTTTTATCCCTGAATGAGTGGAGTCATCATTTTTATCACAAACAGAGAAAATCATTACTCATAATCCAAAATTACAACAGCGTGAATACTATACATATCTTTCGAATCTCTTCTCTGCTTATTATTTTCTGAATCTCCATACAGAAGAGTTGAATAAATATTTCGAGAAGATTCTTCAGAGTATGTTAGAAAATAAATTTCTAGCAAAAGATGATTTTCTTCCATTTTCATTTTTTGTAACGCAATATCTCTCGACTGGACTCGTTATACTGAGTAGAGATACCGTATGAATCATATCTCATTTATCTCAAATAACGAATGATTATTATACAAGTAATCAATGAGATAAAGAAAAATTAGCAAATATCACCACAACTATTTTCTATAATTATACTAGAATTTTTACGAAAATACACAGTGTATTTTTAACAACTTTTACTGATAAAACTAGAAAGGGGCTTCTTATAAAGGAAGAATATCTGAATGGAGACACTATCGCCTTAGATTCAAATTTTGTCAATGCCTTCAATGAAGGTATTGACACGATACGGAAAGATATAGAAAATAAAAAAAAGGCTCTATCTATTGATAGTGGAAATCAATGAAATTCACAAGTAATTGATAACTATTCTCTTCTTGTAAGAACACTGGACTCATTTGATACACTCGTGTCTATGTTTGATAATTATCCCAAATATCTGAGCGATTTTCATCTCAATGCAAACGATAGATCTGCGAGAGGTATTTTGATAGAAAAAGAAGATCGAATGGGTATCGATATAGTGCAGAAATATCTCCAAAATTTTAATAGTCTCGATATATCGACACTTCAAGTGGTAAATAATTTTCAAAAGGATGGTTTTTATGAAGTACAAGTAGTGATACTTGGTAATGCTTTTACTTTCAAACTTTTGGATCAAAATCATATAATCGCAGATATCTCTTATGTTGATGTATTGTGAACTAAAAAAACTTTTCCAGATATTGCTATATTTCTTGATCAGAAAGAGAAAAAATTAAAAGAACTTGCTGCTGCTGCGGAAGATCAAGTTATGAAATATAAATATGATTTTAAGAATTTCTTTGAAAATACTTTTTTAAAGGGAGATTCTGTTACAGTAACAGATACTCCTTCGATACCAGATCCTATCAATAACATTCGGTCAACAACACCAGAAATGCAACTTTTTATTCAACAAGAATTGCTGGATAAAGACTTCAAGAATATCGTAGATTTTCTTCCTATTCATTTCAGTAATGTTTATGCATATATCCAAGATGGAGCCAGAATCATCGAACTGAGTAAGATCAATAAAGGATTTATAGGAAATGGAAAGAATTATTCAGTAGAATTAAATGGAAATTATATTATCACGAGACATCTCTTTTCAAGAATGGTCTTCAAAGTAAAAACAGAATGATGAGACTGATATGACTTTAATAATATCCCCATTCAGATATTTCCAGTACGTATATACTTTACAGAACTTCCTGTATTTCTAAAAGATCTCGGTTACTATATAGATATTATTAAAGCTTCCTATACGAATCAACAAACCATTGTTATCGATCTAGTAGGGAAAAAGGTATTACTTGATAATATACCATTTATCCCAGAATTTCCTGCTGAATAAGTTTGATATATTCCCATACATTATTTACTCTTTTATAACACTTCATTCTATGAAAAAAAATACTTCTGTAAAGATCGTAGCACTTATTATTGTTATTGGTATTATGGCGTCATTTATCATAGCCCCAGTTATGTATTTTTTGGAAAAATAAAAATTGCTTTTTGGATTTTTTCCATATAATGCACGCGGGTTTTTTCGGAAAATGAAATTACCACGATTTTCTCTCGAGAACACCGTACTATTTCCTGGACTCGAATCAGAGTCTTATATAGTACCAGAGAGAAGATGGATTTTAAGGATCGCTACCGCTATTGATGACAAGTGGTTTATCAATAACACTTTTAGGTTCGCTACCGCTATTTTTTCACTTTTTTTACTCTATGGCAAATACTGCCCTTATTAAAGATATGCTCGACAATGCCGTGCACATCGGACACAAACGACAATTTTGGTCAGCTAAAATGCGAGACTATATTTATGGAATTCAGAATAACATTCATGTATTTGATCTCTATAAAACAGAAGTTCGAATTACCGAAGTTAAAAAGGCTCTTGAGGAAGCAACTTCCAAAGGAAAAGTAGTTCTTATCGTTGGAACAAAGCTTCAAGCTCGTGACACTGTTAAGGCTATTGCAGAAGAAACTGGAAATTACTACATCAATACAAAGTGGGTTCCAGGACTTTTGACGAATTTTCCAACTATTAAGAAGCGAATTGCTGCCTATAATCAGATCGAAAAAGATCTTGAAACTGGAGCTCTTGAAATGCTTACAAAAAAAGAGAAAGCTTCTAAATTGAAAGAACTTGAGAAACTTCGAAAAGCTTACGAAGGTATTAAAGATATTAAGAAAACTCCAGATGTTCTACTCGTAGTGGATGGACATTATGAAGCTCTTGCGCTTGAAGAAGCACGAACTCTTAAGATCCCAACATACGCACTTCTTGGTTCTACTGGTGATATCGATCGTTGTACTGATTTTGTTCCAAGTAATGTCAATTCTATCAAATCTATTAAATTCGTTCTTGATTATCTCAAGGCTTCTATTAAACGTGTTAAAAAGACAGAAGGGGGAGTTATGGGAAGAACAGAAAAACTCGTTCCAAAATCTCCAGTTACTGAAACTCCTTCCGCAGAATAATTTCACGAGAAAAAGAAATATTCTTTAGCATCTCATATTTTTTCATATGCCAGATAATTTGAATACTCCTTCAGAAGAAGATGATAAATTAGGGAAAGAAGAGAAATTACTCGGAGCGTTGTGTTATGCTCCATTCGGATGTTTTGCACCAATTTTGATGCAAAAACAATCAGAGTTTCTTTCCTTTCATACGAAACGAGGAGGAACAATATTTGGGATATTCTTTATCTTGAATATCGTACCACTTCATGGGATATTTTGACTCTTATTCCTTGTATATCTCGCTCTTGCTGGATATGCTGGATGGAAGGCGTTTAATGGAGAAATGTATTCCTATGGATTTATCGATGCACTCTTTGAGAAATTTAAGAAATAAAAAAATCCTCCAATGAGAAGGGAGGTGCCCGTAGAGCGGAGGGTTACACCCCCTTAGTCCCCTTATCAGAGGGGCAAACTTTAAATCATTAACCAAAAACTATTATGGTAACTGCTCAGCTTATAAAAGAACTCCGTGAAAGAACAGGGGTTGGAATGTCAGATTGTAAAAATGCACTCGTTGAAACGAACGGTGATATGGAAGCGGCAATCGACGTACTTCGAAAGAAAGGTCTCGCAAAAGCAGCAAAACGTGCTGGAAATGAGACAGGAGAAGGGAAAATTAAAATCGTTATAGAAGGAACCGATGCATATATTGCGGTAGTGGAATGTGAAACAGATTTTGTTTCACGAAATGAAACTTTCGAGGAAATGGTTTCAAAATTCATCGAGATTCGTAAAACTACTGCTTCCGATGAAGCAGCTCTTATTATTGCTGAAGAACTCAAGGCTTCTGAATATACTCTTAAAGTCGGAGAAAACATTGTTATCAAAACTCTTACAAAGATTTCTGGTGCTGTTCTTGCAAGTTACGTTCATACAAACTTTAAGAATGCCGCTCTCATTGTAGCAAAAGCTGGTTCTGATGTAGAAGCTCTCAAGATGGTTGCTATGCACATCGTTGCAACTCAACCACAAGTTCTCGCTCCAACAGACATCTCTGAGGAAACAGTTGCAAAAGAGAAAGAGATTCAACTTGCTATCATGCAAGAAGATCCAAAGAATGCAACAAAACCTGCTGAAATTCTTCTCAAGATTATCGATGGAAAGATGACAAAATTCCGTGAGGAAAATGCACTTCTTACGCAACAATTCGTAGTAAATCCCGATCAAAAAGTGAAGGATTTTATCGGAGATTCTATCGAAAATTTCTACAAGTTCAGTATTTAATATACTCATTCATAAGTCATTTTAATGACTTATGAATTTTAGCCCTATAGTTCATCGGTTAGAATTCAGGACTCCAAATCCTGCGAGGTCGGTTCGATTCCAACTGGGGCTGCCATATGGTATGACAAACAATAAAGGAGCCAGTAATGGCTCCTTTATGCTGTTTCTGGAGTTAGCAAAGAGTTCTAAAAAATTGGGTAAATAGAAAAAAATGTAGGCTGGATTTTTTATGTTCTCTTGATTGTAAAAGGAAAAATAGTACTATCGTTGGTACTATTTTTTCATCCTGAATAATTATGACAAAAAAAATGTCCGGAATGTAGGTCTTCTCGGATCAAAAAAGATGGGTGCAATAATGCCTGAAAACCAAAAAATAGATGCAAAGAATGCGGGCGTTCATTTGTAAACA
>MNYO01000025.1 GCA_001873165.1 Candidatus Gracilibacteria bacterium CG2_30_37_12 | reverse complement strand
ACCTTTGTAGTATATTCATTTTTTGTTTCGGGACAAGTATAGTAAAGGAAATTGCCTGAAATTCGCTATCCCCGTAGCAAGCTAACGGGGTATTACGCGAATTTCTCGCTACACTACGCTTGACGACCGGCAATTTCTAAAAAGTAGTTAGAGTAGGAAGAGTGGAATCCCACGCCGCAAGCAGCGGGGGATAAGAATTTAATCAACTAACAAAAACCCCGCTTTCGCGGGGTTTTTACTTTTTATTATCTTTATTTTTGCGAAAGAATGAGAGGATTTCGAGGAGAAACTGAGCATCGAATGAGGCGTAGTGAACTACGATGAATGAGACGCAGAAGTTTTGACGAAGAAATCATCCATTATTTTCGCAAAAAGGTTTATTTTACGAAATCAACGATTTTTGCGAATACAGCTGGATGGCTGATAGCAAGATTGGAAAGAGCCTTTCGGTCAATCTTTACATTCTTCTTATAGAGAAGATTGATAAAAGTTGAGTAATTCAATCCGAGTTCACGAACCGCATTATTGATACGAATAGTCCAGAGACCACGGAAATCTCGTTTCTTGAGACGTCGTCCGATATAAGCATTGGTTCCTGCTTTCATAAGAGCATTCTTAGCTCGAGAAAAGACATTTCCATTCATCATACGAAAACCTTTCGCACGAGCGATGACATTATTGTGTCGTTTCTTAGTCTGTAGACCACGTTTTACGCGTACCATAGTAATTGTTAGTTAATTATAATAAAAGGTGTAATATGAATCATTTATCATAGTATCGTCATACTGAACTCGTTTCAGTATCTTCAACTTTTCTCGTATTATGAGGGAAAGGAATGGAAGGTCCTGAAATAAATTCAGGATGACAACTATTTTACTCCGTATGGGAGACATCTCTGAGCAGCGAGCTTATTTGTTCCGTGAGCTACGATACCATATTTGTTTCGTCCTTTTGCTTTCTTGGATTTATCAGAAAGAAGATGACGTTTACATGAATGAGCAAATATGTATTTACCAGTTGCAGTAACTTTTACACGTTTTTTTGCTCCTGAGTGAGTTTTCTGTTTCATAAAATGAAATTAAATGAGAAATAAATTATGATTTTTTAATATGAAGAAGGATGGAGAAATTATTTCCTGCCTTCATTACCTTTCCATCTGCCTTGTAAACTTCTGCGAGAGAAGCTACAAATTCATTAACCTTATCCATAGCGAGAGCTTCGTAGTGATTCTCTCTTCCTCGGAGAGAAAGTATAATCTTCAATGGATGTCCAGCAGTTCAGAACTTAATGGCTTGATTCTTTCGAATCTCCAAATCATGATCTCCTATCTTATAGGTCAACTTAATGGTTTTAACTTCGGTCTTTTTAGAATGAGATTTATTTTGAGATTTTTGTTGTTTGAACAGAAACTTTCCATAATCCATCATCTTCGTTAGAACCACACCACCTTGCATTCCTATCTCTACGATATCCATCTCTAAAGCACTTGCTTTACTAATAGCTTCGGAGAGAGACATAATACCGAGTTGTTCTCCAGATTCAGCAATAACCTGAACCTTGTTAGCTCGAATATTTTCATTGGTACGTTTTGCTTTTGGAGCCATCGATTATGCCTTAGTGGATACGGATTTCAACATCTTAGCGAAACGAGATTTTTTTCTCGAACCGTTATTAATATGGAGAATATTTTTCTTTACAAGAGTATCTACGCGAGAATAGAGTTTCGCAAGAAGATCGGAAGCGTCTGCAGATCCAGATACAACAGCCTTTTGAAAAGCTTTGAGAGTTTCTTTGTAAAGTGCATTGAAACGACGATTTCTAGATGCTTTGGTTTGGCTTTGTTTGAGAGCCTTCTTTGCCGATGAAGTATTTGGCATGGAGTAGAATAAATAGAGAATAAATAAAAGAAACGGCACTACTTTTATAGAGACAAAAATAGTACTATGTTTAAAAAGTAGGGGCATTGTATAGAAAAAGGTTCGAGAGTCAAATTTTTGTTTTGGAAAGTATAGAACGAAGAATAAAAATACAAAAATGGAAGATTTTCTCATTCCCAGCATAGTCCCCTAGAGCTCCTTATAAAGAATGAATTATCTCTTTTAATACGTCTTCAAATTGCATTTCTAATTCCTGAATCGTTCCATTATTCTCGAGGACAATCTGGGATATTTCTTTCAGTCCACGGATTCGTAACTCTGGTTCTGCTTCCGTATCTCTCATAAATTCTTCAATTGTTTTCGTCGTATCATCACTGTTTTCTTTACGACAAGTGATACGTGTATATCGAGTGGAAATATCTGCATCTATATATACCAGACGGAATCCTTGAAGATTCCGAAGATATTTTATATCACTTTCTCTTCGTACTCCATCGATAATTATAAAGGATGAATTACTCTGTCAAATATCTGCAAGAATAATCTCCGAAAGTACATCGTCCCCAAAAATCTGGCGAAGAGCTGTTGAAAGTTGCTGCATAGTATCCCGACTTTTCTCGCGATGCATTCGATCCAAAATGTCACGCAAAGGATTTGAAAACCGATACACTTCTGCATCATATTTTGCAACCAAGTACTTTGTAAGTGTTCCCTTTCCGCACCCCATCTCCCCTGCTAGTGCTAAGATTATTTTTTGCATAGATTTATATTTCCCCTGATAAAATAAGTTGCCAGGATAGTATGGAAAAAATAAAAAAAGACAATGTTTATTTTTATTTTTGCAAATTTTCCATATACTCACCAAAAATATTCCATCAAAAGAACTCAATTTTTATGTCTTTCGTTCACCTTCATACTCACACACACTATTCATTTCTCTCTGGTCTCGGAAAACCAGGGGCTTTTGTAAAACAAGCACAAGCTCTTGAGATGCCCGGACTTGCCATCACCGATGCGGGGAATCTGTATGGAGCATTTGAATTCTACAAAAAAGCAAAAGAAGCGGGGATTAATCCGATTATCGGAGTGGAAGCAACTATTTCCAAGAAAGGGAAAACCAATCGAGACAAGGATAATGAGCTCTTTGAAATCGTGCTCTTGGCGAAAAATGTAGAAGGGTACAAAAATTTGATCGATATGGTGACAGAATCTTGGCTTGAAGGGATGTACAATGGTCGACCACGAATCGATTTTGAACTCTTGGAAAAGTACAAAAGTCACTTGATCGGACTTTCTGGATCTATTATGGGAGAGATTCCACAACATATTACTACCGGAAAAAGTGAGGAATATATTCGTCAAAGAATCTCGTACTATGAAGGAATCTTCGGAAAAGAGGATTTTTATCTGGAACTCCAAGAGCATCCTGATCGGGGAAATCAACCGAAAATTAATGATTATCTCGTAAAACTTTCACGAACCTATGGACATAAAGTAGTTGCTACCAATCATGTGTATTATATCGACCAAAACGATGCGGAAGCTCGTGATCTTTTTTATTGTATTGGAGATGGTCGTTCGCTCGAAGATCCAGATCGTCCCACTCTTATCGAGGGGAATTATGCCCTCAGAAGTCCTGCAGAAATGGCGGAACTTTTTGCACATGTACCAGAAGCAATCCATAATACGCTTGAAATCAATGACAAAATTCGTATCGATATCCCGTACGGAAAAACACTTATTCCCACTTTTGAACTCGGAGAAATAGAAAAAGCTCGTTACAAGAATTATATAGAAAATATACCTCATGGAGTGAAAAAACTTGAGGAGGAGGAATGGAATTTGCGTCGCATATGCATCGAGGGACTGAATCATCGCTATAATTTTGGGCTCGACGAAGCGACTATCACCGAATTTATCCACAAAAAAGATATCGCTGGATCCGAGAAAAAACTCTCGGATATGTCTGCGCTCGAACTCCAAGAACTCGCAAAAACCTATTATACCGATACAAAAAATGAGATAGTTACCACAGGAACAGAACAAAATAAAACAATCGTAGACAGACTAGAATACGAACTTATTGTGGTAGATTTGATGGGATTTAATGGGTATTTTAATATCGTTTCCGATTTTATCATCTGGGCGAAGAAAAATGACGTGCCTGTCGGACCAGGACGTGGGTCCGCAGCTGGAGCGATACTTGCGTATCTTTCCAATATTACCAATATCGACCCCCTTCCCTATGGTCTCCTTTTTGAACGATTCCTCAACCCTTCTCGTGTTTCTATGCCCGATATCGATGTGGATTTCTCCGATACGGGACGGGACAAAGTTATCGAATATGTACGTAATAAATATGGGAGTGATCATGTGGCTCAGATCTGTACTTTTGGAACCATGGCGGCTCGTGCAGCAGTCAAGGATGTCGGGAAAGCTCTCGGAATCCCTTTTGCTGAGATGAATAAACTCGCAGCAGCTATTCCTTCAAAACCAGGAACCAAGCTCAAAGATGCGCTGATTGAATCAGTAGAATTTAAAAATTTCTATGACAGCGATGATCGATATCATATGGTTATCGATAGTGCTCTGAAACTTGAAGGATCTATCCGACAACTCGGAGTACATGCCTGTGCGGTTATCATCGCGCCACGTCCTATGACCGATTATTGTCCACTCCAACATCCTCCAAAAGATATAGTAACGACCGTTACGCAATTTAGTGCAAAACCTCTCGAAGATCTCGGACTTTTAAAAATGGACTTCCTCGGACTCCGAAATCTGACCATCATCGAACGATGTCTCCGAATTATCAAGGAAATACATGGGAAGGATATTGATATGCTCAAAATCAGTTTTAGTGACAAGAAAGTATTTAAAATATTTGCTCAGGGGGATACTGCGGGAGTATTTCAGTTTGAATCTGCCGGGATGCGGAAGTATCTCAAAGATTTGAAGCCCAATTCGTTCGAGGATATTATCGCGATGGTTGCCCTCTATCGTCCAGGGCCTATGGCATTTATCCCTGTCTATATCGACCGGAAATACGGACGAGAAAAAGTTTCCTATATGATGGACGAACTCAGAGATATTCTCGAGAAAAAATATTGAAAAGACACCGTAAAAGAAGAGACGAGAAAACTCGAACGAGATCTGGGACCATACTTAAATGTCTCACATGGTATCGCTATATATCAAGAGCAACTCATGCAACTTTCTCAATCTATGGGAGGATTTTCGCTCGGAGAAGCTGATGTCTTGCGTCGATGAGTCGGAAAGAAAATCCGTGAAGTCGTTGAGAAAATCAAGATCGATTTCGTGAAAAAAGCCGCAGAAACCAATGAATATAAACCAGAAACGAGTGAATTTATCTATGAGAAAATGGTTATGCCCGCTGCGGATTATTCTTTCAATAAATCCCACGCCGCTTGTTATGCGATGATTTCTTATCAAACCGCGTATTTGAAAGCATATTATCCGACGGAGTTTATGACTGCTCTCATGGTATCAGACGAGGAAGATATGGAGCGTATCACTATGGAAATCGGAGAATGTAAATCCAAGGGAATCGAGATTCTCCCACCCGATGTCAATGAATCTATGAAACATTTTACCTACATCGACCGACACCATATTCGTTTTGGACTCAAGGCTATAAAATGACTCGGAGATGGACCGATCGATTCTATTCGTCGCAACCGAGAAACCTCTCCATACACGACAATATATGAATTCATCGAACGAAATAGTGGCGATGTTATCAATAAAAAGGCTCTCGAAGCATTGATACTTTCTGGGGCACTTGATAAGTTTGGCGATCGTGCAAACCTTTTTGCGTCCATACTGAAAATGAGTGCCGTTCAAAAAGAAAACGAGAAAAAACAAGCGACGAGTCAGATTGGACTTTTTGACTTTGGTGACCACGGAACCGAACATTTGAGGTTTTCTCTGGAAAAAGCGAAACCCATGACTTTCGAGGAACGCATTCGTGGAGAAAAACAATCCATCGGATATGGAGTTTCTGGACATGGACTCGATGGACTTAAACCCTATATCGATAAACGGACTATCGGTATGGAACATATTATCGAGTGGCAAAAGAAGATGACAAAAAAAGCGGAACATAGTGAACTAAGTATCAAGAATGAAAATTCACAAAGTAATGAATGAGAAGAAGATATAGGAGCAAACCTCAGTGTTCAAACTGATTACCAACCAAATATTCATTCTGAAATTATTATTTCCCCTGAAAATAATAATGACAAGAAAATAGAAACACCAACCAAAACTAAAAAAGAAGTAATGAAACGAGTTCGATTGATTGGTCTCGTCACATCCGTACGACACGTACAAACAAAAACAGGGAAAATGATGGCTATTGCTACTTGTGATAGTTTCGATTTCAAATTCACCGTACTGGTATTTTCCAAAGAATATGAAGCACTTTCTCCCCTTCTTGAAGAAGATAAGATACTCCTCGTCGAGGGTATTTTCCGAGGAAATGAGGAAAATGGAGAAATGGCAGTCACAGCACAAACCATCCGTCCTTCCACTATCACTTCTACTCGGCAACAAGCAAATGATATGAATCTCTTCGATGCGAAAGCACTCGTAAATCTCTCAGGATTTACCGAAGAGATAAGCGAAAACGACAAGAAACCAGCAACAAATAACAAGGAAGAGAAATGAAAAGAAGAGGATGAAATAATGGAATCCAATGAATCAGAAACAGAGGAAGATACTGAAGATGATACAAATGAAAATGATGCAATTGTAGGGGCGAATCCTAAAGGACTGCCTTCGGGGAGCCTATGTGTTCACCCTAATAATCAACAAGATATTCACCCAGAAGAAAATATAAAAAAGTTCCTCATATACATTCCTACTTCTGCGTGCCGACAAGATCTCGTAGATCTCAAAATCTATTTAGAAGGACTTATTCCGTGATCTATTCAGGTATACATAGAGATACAGGGGCAGAAAAAAGATACAAAAATATCGGTAGAATCTATAGGGGCAATCGAGAAATGGACTCAAGCAAAAGGTTGGTAAAATAGAATGAGTCGCCAATTCGTAATATAGGGAAGGTTCGAATGCAAATCCAGATTTTTAGAGAATCTCTAAAAATCTTTTGCTTTCTCCTAATTTTCCATATAATGCTTGTCGCCCGGCGGGGTAGCTCAGTGGTAGAGCAGAGGCCTGAAAAGCCTTGTGTCGGCAGTTCAATTCTGCCCCTCGCCACCATAGTTGAAATCTATCATTAGAGGCATCAAGTTTCCGCAACCTGATGCCTTTTTTAGTCGGTTCTAACCTTATAGAAATGAGGGAGTTGGAATTTTGAGATTTCTGTAACAGCAAAAGCCAATCGTTCAGATTGGCTTGCAGTTTTTTATCTTTCAAAGTCCAGTTCGAGCCAAGAGATCGAAAGATAATCTTTCTGGTCTCAATGTTCCCATTTTTGAAAGCATTGAGAGCATTTTTGGCAAAATCGAATGTATCTACTATACTAACATCCCCCAGAGTTTTCCATTTAACATCCAAAGTCAAGTCTTAATTGAGAGGAGTTAACGGGGCTGAGAGTTACAAAAATAATATACTTCTTTTATTCTGCTCCGAATGCCATCATAGTGATATCATCTACGAAAATATCGGACTGAGCAAATTCCTTTATGTCTGCGAATATATTATCGCAGAGTACTGCACTTGAATGTTCATGATGTTTCTCAAGACTCGCGGCAAGTCTCTCGATTCCAAATAATTCATTCTCTGGATTCTTCGCTTCGGTAATACCGTCGGTATAAAGGAGAAGCATATCTCCCGATGCGAGCGTGAACTCTTTGGAAACATCTTTAGCGAACATATTCGCAAACATCCCGACAGCAATACCTCCAGAAGGCATAATTTCCACTTTTCAAGTATTTTTTCTATATATCAAGAATCTCTCATGTCCTGCTCCCATATATGAGAATGTCTTCGTCGCAGGTTTATATTTCATAAATAACATCGTCACAAACATCTTTGGTGGTATGCGTGCCATAACAACATTGTTCAACTTCGATAGCAATAACTGGATATTTCCTCCGACTTCACGGTTGAATGTATATACGAGCGAACTGATAATCGCCATAATAATTCCAGAAATAAGTCCGTGCCCCGTCACATCTCCGATATAGAAAAGATATTCATCTTTGGATGTCGATGGGATAATATCATAGAGATCTCCTCCGATTTCCGTTGCAGAATATACTACACAATATGTATCGAAATGAGGGATAAAATCACTCGTTACCTTAGGGAGAAATGTTTCCTGGATATTTTTCGCGAGTTCAAATTCACGAGATATACGCTTCCCTTCTATCAGCGCTTCGGTGTTTTCCTGAAGTTTCGTAAATGATTCTGCAAGCTGAATCTTGGTATTTTGCAGTTCAGTAATATCGGTTCGTATGGACATGTATTCAAAGATATTCCCATTGATGTCCAAAATCGGAGCAATCATTGCTGTTACCCAATAAGCAGAACCATCTTTAGCACGATTTTTTACAATACCTCTCCATATTTTCTTCGCAGAAATTGTATCCCAGAGATTTTTAAATGTTTCTTTTGGGGTGTCGGGGTGTCGAACGATATTATGTGATTTCCCGATGAGTTCCGCTTCGGTAAACTGTGCTTTTTCACAAAACTGTTTATTGGCATAGGTTATAATTCCTCGTATATCTGTTTTAGAAACCAGACTACTTTCATCGATCGTATGTTTATATTGTTCCATTAGATTGATATTGGTTCTCAGATTGAGAAGCATATCCCGAAATGTCTGCGCCAAGAGATTAATCTCATCACGAGAAGAAATAGAAGTAGTGATATTTTCCATATCCACCAAATAATTTCCATTACCAATCTCCTTTGCTACCTGAGCAAGTCGAATAATCGGTCCTGATACACGTGTATGAATCAAATATACGAAAAGTAATACCAACAATATAATAGCAACCATCAAGAGAAGTCCATACAAAGTAAATGTTCTCATAGTTTTGAAAGCTTCATCAGTATCTTGCGTCACTTGAATACCCCATCAGAGTCCTTTATATTCCTTGTATCATAAAAGAGGTTCATAGGCAGTAATTGCCTCCGTTCCCATCTCAGATATCTCTACTGTTTCTCCTTGCTCTCCTCGTAAAAGAGCTTGAATAGAAGGAACAATAATCTTCGGTCGTGTCAATATTTTTTCCTTGTAACGATCAGCAATGGTGAATCCAGATTTATTATACAACATCACCTCGCCTGTCGTTCCGATTTTGATATTATCAGTGATCTCCCAGATGTGTTTCATATTCACATCTCCGATAATCGTACCGATAAATGATTTCTTTCCGTCTTGCTCAAGATATATGGGAACAGCGATATCAATAGTAACATTCCCATCATCTTCCCTCACAGCATCTTCTATATAATAGGATTTATCCCCTGCTCGCGCCTTTACAAAGAGATCTTTTGTCGTACGATCCCGTCCAAGTTTCTCGAGAATAAGTTTCTGTGATACTGCATCATTCTCACTCAATGTTTCTTCTGATATATATGCAATAGTTTGTCCTGATACGCTCACAAGTTCTACCGAATGGAAATCCGTATTAATCAAGATAAAATCTTTTAGAACTTCTTGAAGATCTTCATTTTCCTTTATGGATGAATTCAATATTTTCGAAGTATTTTCTTTTTCTGAGAGTACCTGCTTCATCGGAATATTTTTTCGTACAATTTTCCCAGTATTTTCAACTTTTCCAGTACTGGTCTTCTGTACTCATACAGAATCGAATGTTCCTGTCCCCGTAATACTTCCTGTCCCCATTTCCACAGAAGCATTTTCCTTGATTTCATTTTTTTTATGGACATTTTTCGTATCATCCGTTCCGACCATTTGTATTTTTATTCCTTCATTATGAGAAAGGGTTTCCAGACTCAAGATACGATTTAATAGGAAGCTGTCAATTTCTTTGACCGTACTATTTGCAATCTGAGAAAAGTCATTATAGAGACTTTTTACGATCATCTCCTCGGTTCGAAAAAGCAGAAAAGTTAGCGTACTAATAAAAGCTAGAATAATGATAGAAAAAAAGAGGAGAAATTTATTTTTGATACTCATATACAAAAAGAGGAGGTGTATTTCTTAAAAAGAATATGGAGATATTTTTATAGAGGAAAAGAGGAAATAAAGTAGTCTAAGGTATTGACTTATGATTGTGCAGCGATAACAGCTTTAAAGGCTTCAAGCGATGTATGATGTGGAATAATATGCAAAAGTCCCACAAGATCGAGAGTATCATAAATATTTTCATTGAGTCCTATCATGTGTACTTCGGATTCTTTGTCTTGAAAGAGTGAATACCAGTGTGCGATATTTCCAATAGCCGTAGAGTTCATATACGGAACTTGTGAGAAGTCGAGTAATACCACGGAAGGACTCGTGATGGTGGTAATGAGTTTATCGATAACACTACTATACGGTTCGATAGTCACCGCATCGAGATCACCCAAAAGCTTGATAGTAAATACGGATTTCATATACAATAAAAGTAAAAAATATAATGTGAAATAGACTGGTATCTTTGATATATATTTAGATAATGGATACCTCGATACCTATATCCGCAAGAGAAGGTGCTAATTCTTCTGAAGTTTTTTTCACTTCTTGACAGTCAGGAGTCAAATTTTTAACAACCTTCACAGTCAGTCCTCATTTTCCGTCAACATTATCTTGGATTTCAAAAGTATCCGTCCAATTGATAACAATCTGAGCCAGTCCTCTTCCACGAATCGTAGTATTTATCAAAGGATTTTCCTTCATAAGTTCATAATTTTCATACATCTTTTTGGTCAGCACTTCAGCTGTTGTTTTTTTCATTCCCATTCCTGCATCGGTTATAGTCACTTCAAGACTTCCATCAATTGGATCTAAAAACAGGCTAATAATCACAAGAGAATGCCCATCTGATCCATGTTCGATGGCATTATTGACTAATTCGTCAATAACAGATTGGAGCCTATATGCCCAACGAGAGGAAAATTTGGTATTGTTACGAATAACAGAAAGCACTAGTTCCCGAATACGTGGAGAGAACTCCATATTACTAAGAATTGCGATAGCAATAATCTTTCGCCCCTTTCATGAATGAGTCAATAACATAAATGTATTCATAAAAAATAAAGGAAATTGCCTGAAATTCGCTATCCCCGTAGCAAGCTAACGGGGTATTACGCAAATTTCTCGCTACACTACGCTTGACGACCGGCAATTTCTAAAAAGTAGTTAGAGTAGGAAGAGTGGAATCCCACGCCGCAAGCAGCGGGGTATAAGAATTTAATAAAATCATTAAAAATCCCCTTAATTCCAACAAACAAAACTAT
>MNYO01000114.1 GCA_001873165.1 Candidatus Gracilibacteria bacterium CG2_30_37_12 | reverse complement strand
TTCGAGCCGGAAAAGAGTTTACCAAGAAGTTTGAAAAATTTACACGGAGACTCGGACTTACGATGAATCGTAACTCCATTATTACCTTCATCTCTCACTGTCTGGAACAACTCTATAAACGACCTAAAAAGGATCCAAGAAAACACATCAATAGAAATCCGTTAGACTCAGCACAACAAAGGCTTTTTACGGTTGGTTAGGTGAGAAAAAATGGGTGGAATTGAGATATTTTAATTTGACATTTCTGTTTTTATTACTATATATTAATCTGTTTACGATTTATTTTACCTATAATTTTCGTTATTTATGTCTCTATTAAACAGCTCTCATAGCTTCAATACATCTGGTAAAAATCAGAACAGCACTTGAACAAGTAGAACAGGAAACCTTATTGCTGGTACTATTGCTGGAATGTTAGCGATGGGAGCTGCCCAAGCAGAAGGACTTACTCCAGGAGCTTCTGTAGATGGGGGAGATATTGCTACTTCCCAAATCAATCTCACTCCCGCAGAACTTGCAAAAATTAATAACAATGCTTCATTTGGTGCTGGTTATGGAGGTTTTATAGTATCAAAAGCACCTGTTATCCCATCTTCTCTTGCTGAGATTAATAACAAAAATAATATAGTTTCTGGAAATATTTCGAATAATCAGAATGTAAATTTAGCAGGAACTTCTAGTACCAATGTTAATCCTGCAAATGTCGCAAATCAACTCGTACAAGAACAGATGCATGCAGCTTTCTGAGCACTTTCTGGTATTGAGTTTTCAAAACAGTATGGGACTATCGTGAAAGTAGGACTTGAGACAGCGATCGATGATACATCAAGCGTATTACTTTCTGGGAAAGCCGGAGCAAAAGAGAAAGGATTGTGAATAGCAGCAGGTATGAAAGTAGATTCAGAAAATCAACTCTTTGTTCAGACGGAAGGACTCCAACAAACACGTACATTTACTGCAGCAAATACTGGTTTCACAGCAGATTATAAGGTCTCACAGACGCAAGTAGGTACCAAGTATCTCTATGCGCCAAAGGAAGGTCTCGTAAAAAAAATGGAACTCGAGGGGAAATATGCACAATCACCTGATAAAACTATAGGAGAAAGTTACATAGTTACTGATACAGCAGTACTGTTTGATCAAACACTTTTTGCTCATAAATTTGTCGGAGCAAAACAAGTCAATGCTTCGGTTGCTGGAACTTTTGACATAGGAAAAAGTGGCGAAGTAATCCTCACTGGTGGTGCTTCGGAGCTTCATTATAATGATGGGATAGGAAATAATCTCCAAGCGATTGGTGGAGTAAAATATATGCATTATGGAGAGAATGGGAAAGCATATGTAGAAGTAAAGACAACAGGAACAAGTACTCAGTATGGAGGAGGATATCAGGCAGATTTCCCTCCTATCGCTGGTGCTACTTGGACACTTGCGGCAACCCAAACGGATGGGATGAATGGTTTCAAAGATCAGAGAATACAGGCGAGTATTACTATTCCTCTTGAAGAGGGAGTAAAGCCAGTATCATATAAACGTCCAGCACGTCAAGATATTGGAGATCTCGATGCAAATCTCATTGCATATGCACGAGCATCAGAATCAATGAATGTTATAGGACAAGAAAAAACAATACAAACACACCAAGTTCATATCGATAAAACCACACTTGCAGTGGGAGATACTATTACTAAAAATACTGACAAATATGGTACTATTAATTCTCTCCTTCTGAATAATGGGGGATTTGCAGTAGCTTCTATTGCTGGAATCAATGACACACGATATATGACATTCCTCGGAGTTGTTGGAGGACAACTGGCTATTGTAAACTTTCCAGGATTAAATGCTCAGATGATAGCAGATGGAATTCCGACAGGAGGAACCAAGAATCTCCTCATATCAGTGAATGATGCGGGAGGATTGTCTATATATAATATCACCCTTACAAAATGATCTATTGATGTTCGTACGACGATAGATCGAGCACATAATGTTACTCCTACACAAGCTGCAGCATTTGTGGCAGGAACACAGACTATTGCAGCGATAAAACTAGCAAATCAAATCGTACTTCCAACAGCCAATCCAGATGTAGCTGCTACAACATTTAATACAGCACTGAATGGCATTAATGTTCTCGCAAATGATACTGGTACCGGAATTACACTCACTGGATTACTCGCAAATCCCGTTGGTGGAACTTTTACAGTGGTGGGTGGAATGATTAATTTTACTCCGACTCCTGGATTTACAGGTCCTGCGAGTGTCACTTACGAGATGGGAAGTGGTCTCATAAAAGCGCTCGGAACATTGACGGTGAATGTGGGAGCCGATTTGATTGCTCCAGTTGCAACTACTATTACTGGAGTGGTGAATGGTAGTACTAATGCTGTAGCGGTAACTCCGACTTGGACGGATGCAGCAGGAACGACTTCTACTGCCACTCTCGATGGAGTACCATATACAAAAGGAACGTCTATCTCTACTAATGGAGCTCATGCCCTTGTGGTTACTACAGTCAAGACAGCAAATGGACTCACTTCTACTTCAACAGTGAATTTTACAGTAGATACTACCCTCCCAACCGTCGATACTCTCACCGTCACAGGAAATATCGGAGCAACACTTGGATGGACCAATACTCGAACGATCGCTCTAGCGACGAGTGGAACGGATAATATCGGGGTAACAGGATGGCTTGTAACAGAGACACCAACAACCCCACTCGCTGCCACCATTATCAATGCACAACCAACCACCTATACTATCATAGGTGCAAGAGATGGAATCAAAACTATCTATGTTTGGAATAGAGATGCAGCAGGAAATGTTTCTCTTGCAAAAACTATGAATATAACCCTCGATACAGGAGCAGTATCAATTCCGACACTTCCAAACTGGGGAACGGGAGTGACAAGTGGTTCAACAACCGCAGGAACATTTACTCCTGCAAATGCTAGTGGCGGAGCTATACAATCATTAACGGTAACCGCAAATAATGGGGCAACGGTCAGTCTCCCAAGTGGGTTCACTAATTTTGGAACTGCAGTAGCTATCAGTCTCATCGCTCCAGTGAATAATACGGGTGCGAATATAACCGTTACTCTTACTTTTACCACTACAAACCTCGCTGGAACGGTAACAGTAACAACTCAGAATCTCGTAGTCTCACCAGCACCATTCGCAGCTCCGACCAATGTTGTCATCAATGGAACGGTTGTTTCATGGACAGCTGTAGCTGGTGGTGTAGGTGTAGCTGGTTATACAGTAAATAATATTACTACTGGAACAGTTGACCTTTGTGGAGGTAGTACTGCGACAAGTTGTGATATCGTATGAAAAGCTGTAGTTGGAGATACACTTGGCGTGTCTGCATGGGATCAACTCGGAAATCAAGGAGCTATTACAACTATTGTAATGCCGGCAGCCCCAAACCTCCCTGCACCAACAGGAGTTGTGATGTCTCTCCCAACTACAACTGTCTCATGGATAGCGGTACCAGGAGCAGCGTATTATACAGTAGATAATAACCTCAATCTCTGAACTCCACAACTATTAAATGTATGTGCATCCAGTACACTTACATCTTGTAATTTTAATTGAAGTGCTGCAATTGGAGATACCTTAAGAATTACCCCAGTAACTGCATGAAATGTTCCATGAGTCTTTGTAGATGTTCTAGTTCAGTAAAAATATTTTATACTCAATTGTTGATTGTACACTAAACATTCGTCATTGCGAGGCACGAAGCAATCCAGAACAAATAAGATTCATTCGACATTTTCAAATATACAGAGAGGACAGCATTATATGATGAATTAGATTCTTTATGAATTCAAAAATAACCAGATAGTATCTGGTTATTTTTGAATCAGGAACTCCTATTGGAATATCTTTACTGAGTCGATAATATCATTCCATTGAGATGTGTTACTCTGATTACTTCAGATGTAAATCGGATTTCATAAAGTAAGATTTGAGACAGTAGATCCAGTCTGAGCTATTACTGTATAATTTTGATCTAAGATTTGAAGCATTGATCCAGTATTACTGCTCCTTCCACGAACGGTATAATAAGAATTATCTACTATACTTCCCGTATAGGAAGAAAAAGGAATAGATAAGGAAACTCAAAATCTTAGAGATGGATATGCTATAGAAAGAGAGGATCCTCCACTTCCAGTATATAAATTATATCATCCGCTCATCCTCTTCAATGCCGCTCCCCGAACACTCATCTCAATAGCGAAACTTCCCGAAAGATGGAGTGGTGCGGTGTTGTATTTGAGATATGAATAAGTAATTCCTGAATTGATCAATATTCCTTTGGTTCCATCTTGCATCTCTACGAAAGAACTTCCCGTCATATAATTCGCAATTCCTATCGCAAAAGGAAGTGGTAAGATATTATTCAAAATCCCACTGGATGCAAGAGGTTTAAGTTTTCGGTATTTTTCTCCTACATACATTTTGAGATCTTTTTCTTTATCATAGGGCATATACGCCACGAGACCAACGTTTTCTCCCACGAGACACTGTTTGGTCCAGAACTTTGCATCCTCTGGATCGGTGGGACATTCGGACTGATGTTTTCCCCATTCTCGAAAATTATCAAATGTAAATATATCGCCACCGAGCACTTTTATCTCAGGAGCCGAACATTTTTTATCCATACATATCCTGAGGACATAGGTTCTCTTCTGTACAGTGGGATCATATACAAAAGCACCCGTTATCGTCACGATCCCAGAGTTCGGAAGCATACCAGTCAGAGATGGATTCGGATCAACTTTTGGAAAATTTTCATCTGAATTTATTTTCCCCGTCCCAAATGAGAGATAGTACGAAGTAGCTCCCGGATTAGCGAAAGTCACCGAGAGAATTCCAGTCTGAGACGTTCCTCAGATTGCTCCTGTTGAGAAACTAATCTTATCGGCCTTCGGACGAAACCCGAGAGAAAATAGCGGATGTTTGATTTTGTTCTTCACTTCTATGATATTGAGTGAACCAGTAGAAGTAGGTCATGTTGCGATATTACTTATTCCATTCAGAGTAATCGGCGATTCTCCTTCTCAGACGACCATAAATGATTTTGAAGATGATCCTATACCAGATTCCAAAACAAATCCTGTTAAAGTAGTAGGACTAAATCCATCAACTGTAGTAAAGTTGTATAAGTAAGCACTCATGTCAATCTTTGCCACTTCGAGTTTCCCTGCTGCGAGTGAGATATTTGTTTTACCAGCAGTATCTCGTGACACTCCAAATACGGTTCCACGAACCGCTGCGAGTGCAGAATCTGTTTGTATCGAGAAGTCACTTACAGAGTCCGTCTCAGTTCTGAGGTGTGGAGCTTCTACCCAGACTTCTCCGAGCGAGAGGAGGAGTGAAACTTTAGAAGCAAGATTATGATCATCGTTGTAGACGAGTGTGCTGAGTGCAAGTTTTGTTTCGCTCGTCGTACTTCCAAGAGAAAGTTCTGAACCATCCGAGATGTGCAACAGTGCCTTCGAACCAGTTCCAACCGAGATAATATCTCCCGCATTTAATTCTCCTGTAAGTGAAAGGGTATTCCCCGCACTATTTGCGACAGCTACCGCTCCAGAATAGCTCGACACAAACGCACTCACTTTCCGTTCATATGGATTATACGGGAGATCTTCGGTACTATCCTGAGACACAAAATTGGAAGAAGAATACGACCGAACCAAAGAAGTGAGTCGATCTTTTGGATACGTTCCACGAAGATAGGTTTTATACCCTCCAGTCGTATCGTCATACAGTGTTGCAGCGAGATCAAAAGCTGTGTCGTCCGTGAGTTTTCCATATCCATAAAATTGTTTGTTTTCTGGATCTGTTGCTATGAAATTCACATATCCCGCAGGGAGAAAATTGTTACTCACATATCCAGAAATCCCATATGCTCAGGAAAGTGCGTGCATATATGTCCCCTGTTGGTCGTAGGAAATATAGTTCGAGTTAGCTTCAGGAAGTGTTTTCTTGAGTTGAGAATAATCCGATAAACTCAAGTACAATGAGTCGATCGTCTCGATACGGGTCGCATTATATGATGTTCTCAGATGAGAATTATATGAAACATATGCTACAATACTGATCGTCGCCAGTATGGAAATAGTTACCAGAAGTTCCACAAGACTAAAACCACCTATTTTTTTGCTCTGTTTCATATACGGAAATAGTAAAAAGATAGAAATTTCCCGTGTATTTTAGCAGTTTCTTACGAAAAACAAATTGAAATTTTATTTTTATCTCTATACTCTCGGATAATTATTCCTATACTTCCGAAATCATGCCTATAATAAACCGCTCCGAATTCCCAGCAGACCATACCTATTATCGAACGACTTCTCCTGTATACAACAAATATCTGCGAGATCATTGTCATATCCGAACGATTGCTCTAGAAAACGGAACCCGTTTTGGTTGGGTCAAACGACTCCTTGGGAAATACCTTCAACTCGTTAAATTTGAACGCATCGATATAGAGCCGACGAAAGAGCTCTTAAAATCTCACGGATTCGTGCGAGGATTTGCTATATGGATCCCCTTTCGCCGAACCGATATCCCACCAGGATGGCGTAAACTCGCTATCGGTACCCATTTTACCAGAACTGGTTTCACACATCTAGAAAACAACGAATATTATAAAAAATGGAACGAACGCTCCCGACGAGCTCGAAAGAAATTTCTCTCTTTCCCCGAGTCAGAAGTACGAATAGAACTCGTGAACGAAGAAACTTTTGTAAAAGCCTTCAAATCTGTCAGAGTCAAGCATATGTTCAAATCTGACTATATTCGCTATTATCGTGCCATGATGGAAGCAGGATCCGATTCCGTACGAAGTTATGTAGCTTATCGGGGAGATACTCCAGTAGCTGGGCTAGCAGTACACGATTATGGAAATAAAAGAGAATCGCAAGATGTAAGCACGAAGTTCGAAGTTACCTCCGATATATGAAAGAACGATGAAATACGCGAGTGAGAAGAAATGAGAACAACGAATAAAAATATGCCAGATGTATGAAAGAACGATAATATTTGTATGAAAAGTGAAGATTTGAAAGAGTCGTATGACTTATACGGTGAGTGAAAAGCTGAAACTTTGAATACAAAGATGGAAGTTGTTTCACATATCCCCAATGCAAGTGTACATCTGGTCGCCTTCACTGGCAAAACTGCCAACCCTTTTCAAGCAGGAACTGGGCTTATAGACCGATGGTTTGCAGACAGTGTGGATCTCGGTATCGAGTATATGAACTTCGACCATCTGCGCGATGCTTCTATGCCAAGAGATCAACAAGGGTATACCGATTTCAAACTCAACTTTATGGAAAAAGAATGCTACTTCCGCGATTCGTATTTTCGGTTTTTATAAGAATGTTTTGGAGAATTTAAAAGCAAAAACGCCCGCGAGGGCGTTTTAATGTTAGAAGAAATAATCACGAAAATTTGTTGCGAATTATTTCTTCCTTCTTAGTTTCATTTTTCAGAAAGTCTTTGCATAATTACATCGATTACATCCTGAACTTTCAACATCTGTGCCGCCTCATCGTCCAATATCTTGATATCGAACTCTGTTTCGACCGCAACGGTAAGCTCCACTGTATCGAGTGAGTCCATCTCAAGATCTTCGATAAATGTAGACTCATTTGTTATTACAGAAATACTTGTGTTAAGTTTATCCGCAATAACATTCCTCAGACGATATCCTATAGTTTCTACACATATGTTCGCTCCCTTAAAAAATTTATATTTGTTTGTTTAAAAGCAATAAACCATTCTTTCATGAAAGTTTATTTGTCTTTAGTAAATATGAATTTACGCACTCGTATGTATTTGTCAAGACTTGTTTCTGAAATGGATTATTTTTCGTTTGCAAATGTGAAAAAAATCCGTATATTATCGCACAAATTACCCGATAACTCTCTTTTATTTATGTCAGAAAATCTTACTCCGGAAGAACTCGAAAATCTTGGAACAGAAAGTGAAGAAATTACTTCTGTGATAGGAGAAGAAAACATGGAGGAATCAGACGAGCTTCCACCACCTTTTGCGAATTCTGCCATCACCTACGATGGTGACGCCAATCGTTCTATCGTCGAAGAGATGGAAACGTGTTATCTCGATTATGCGATGTCCGTTATCGTTATGCGTGCCCTTCCTGATATTCGTGATGGTATGAAACCTGTTCACAGACGTATTCTCTATGCTATGTATGATGGAGGAGTTCGTGCAACTGGTAAACACCGAAAATCTGCTCGTGTAGTCGGAGATGTTCTCGGTAAATATCACCCACACGGAGATAGCTCTGTATACGAAGCGATGGTTCGTATGGCACAGGATTTTAGTATGCGATATACTCTCGTGGATGGTCAAGGAAATTTCGGTTCTATGGATGGAGATAGTGCGGCTGCCATGCGTTACACCGAGGTAAAGATGGCAAGACTCGGAGAACTTATGCTTGCCGATATCGACAAAGGAACGGTTGATTGGAGAGATAACTACGATGCGTCTACTCAGGAGCCAACCGTGCTTCCGACTCGTATTCCAAATCTCCTTCTGAATGGTTCAGTTGGTATCGCCGTAGGTATGGCAACCAATATCCCACCGCATAATCTTGGCGAGATTATTGATGCTTTGAAATTCATCCTCTACCATCCAGCACCTACAGAAATCACCATCGACAATCTCCTTGATTTTATCAAAGGACCAGATTTTCCAACGGGAGGTATTATCTATAATCGTAAGGATATTCTCAATGCTTATGCAACGGGTCGTGGATCTGTCATAATGCGTGGTCGAGCTGGTATCGACGAACTCAAGAATGGAAAACGTGCGATTATCATCACAGAAATTCCCTACCAACTCAACAAGAAGTCCTTTATCGAAAAGATAGTAGAACTTATTCAGAACAAAATTATCATCGGGATCTCTGATCTAAGAGACGAGTCCAAAGGTCTTGGAGATGTTCAAATTGTTATCGAGGTAAAAAAAGATGCATTTCCGAAGAAAATTTTGAACCAACTCTACAAACTCACACAACTTCAGACCTCGTTTTCATTTAATATGATCGCACTCTACGATCGTGGGCGACAACCAAAACTCTTCAATCTCCTCGAGATGTTGGAAGAATTTATCGTACATCGAAGAGAAGTTATAGAGCGTCGAACTCGCTATGAACTCGCCGTTGCTGAAGCTCGTGCACATATCCTCGAAGGTCTCAAAATCGCCCTCGATAATATCGATGCGGTTATCAAGACTATTAAAGAATCCAACAGCAAAGAAGAAGCTCATAATAATTTAATGGAACGATTCGGTCTTTCTGACAAACAATCTCAGGCGATTTTGGAAATGCAATTACAGCGTCTCTCTGGACTCGAACGCAAAAAGATTGAAGACGAACTCGCAGAGAAACTCCTTCTCATCGCCGACCTTCAGGATATCTTGGCGAAACCAGAACGAGTAAATGCTATTATGGGAGATGAACTCTCAGAAATCAAGGACAAATATGGAGACGCTCGCCGAACCGAAGTACAAATCGGAGCCATTGGAGAATGGAATCCAAAAGATACGATTCCAAATGAGGAAGTAGTTATTACTCTCTCGAAAAATTCGTATATCAAACGTATCAAATCTTCTGCATTCCGTACCCAGCGTCGTGGTGGAAAAGGAGTGAATGTTGCGGTAAAAGACGAGGATGAGGTAAAAATTATTCTCTCTACGAGCAATCATAGTGATCTCCTGTTCTTCACGAACACCGGTCGTGTGTTCTCACTTCCCGCGTATGAGATTCCAGAGACACAACGTACCGCCAAAGGACAACCTATTATCAATCTTCTCTCTCTCCAAAAAGACGAAGAAATCACGGCTATTCTCGATCTTACAAAAGTACAAGGAAAGTACTTTGCTCTCATTTCCAAGAAAGCGATTATTAAACGTCTCGACAAAGAAGATGTGCAAAATATCCGAACTTCTGGACTCATCGTTATGAAACCGCGAGATGGAGACGAACTTGGTTGGGTTCGAGTCACCAATGGAGAAGATAATATATTGATGGTTTCCAAACACGGAAAAGCTATTCAGTTCAACGAAGCCGATGTTCGAGTTATGGGACGTGGAGCTGCAGGAGTTCGTGGAATGCGAATCGCCGCAAATGATTCCGTTGTCGAAGCGGATGTTATCGGAGAAAATGATACCTATGTCTTCACAGTAACCGAGAATGGAATGGGAAAGATTACCAATATCGAAGAATACCGAGAACAGGGACGAGGTGGATCCGGAGTGAAAGTGGGAGCGATGACTACTAAAACAGGAGATATTATCGGAGTAAGTATATTGACAGAAGAATCTCGAAAAGATGGAGAAGTTATGCTTATCTCAAAGACGGGGCAAACGGTTCGTGTACCTCTCAATGGAGTTCGTACAACCAGTCGAGTTACCCAAGGAATTATCCTCGCGAAACTCAAAGACAAGAAAGACTCCTTCACTTCCGCAACCGTTATGAAGAAAGGAGAAGAGGAAGAGATTATAGAAGAAAATGGAAAAAACATAGAAGAATAGGAACAAAAATCCCTTGAGAAATATTTCTCAAGGGATTTTTTATTGCATTTCTTGGAAAAATCAATACTATTCGTGTGCCAAATTTTCATTCGTAATTTTTTCATGCCTGCGTAAAACTCCAGATTGGAGCGGTTATCCCGTTCTCCTCTCCTGTGTTTTGCGCAGATAAGGCTAAGAATGAAAGTTTGGCGACTTCGGATAATCGCTCCACTTTGTTTTTTGAAAGCAAACACGAGCGATTATCTCACCAATAGTCGTTTTTTTGGTTTTTACCCCCTTGACAAGGTGGGATCAAAGGGGATTTCTCAAAACGAAACTTGATTTACAAAAAAAAAACGATAATGGTTTTGAAATAATTTCTTTATTTTTTAAATTATCTCTTTTATGAAACAGTTCTTTAAGTGGTTAGGGAAACATATAGCAGGAGCTTTGGTGTTTTCATTGTTCTCTATCTTATTTATAGCAGGTCTTGTCTATGCGATTACTTATCCAAGTGCTCCACCAACAGGAGAAGTAGCAGGGGGAAAGTTTATGGGGTATTTCAACAAAATACTTGTAGATACCGGAACTACGAGTGATGGAACGGTAAAACAAGCTCGATGATCTATTATGGGAATTTGTCATCATACTTGGTGATGAGCACAATGTACTGTCGATTGGAATCCAATCTGAATAATATCTTGTTCACCAACAGTAGGATGTCAGTGTGCAACATGATATAAACTTGTGTTTACTGGAACTTGTCATCATGGGGATTGTCTATTAGCCCCTCATCCATACGGATGGTATTTCAATGAATGTGTGAAAAAATAGTATATAATCTCCATTCTGGATTTCAGGCATAATGGCAAAAAGTGTGTGGCTGTTTTGACTACTTCACCCCGCTTCCAGAGGGCAGATAAGGGGGTAAATTAGTCAAAAACAAGCCAAATTTAGCGAGAAATATAAAAGTTGATACTTGGGTGCCTTAGATAAGAGAACAACTTGTATTTTTAACCACACATAATTTTCTATTTAACCATCTTTTCAATTATGATATCTCAGAAAATACGTAATAA
>MNYO01000125.1 GCA_001873165.1 Candidatus Gracilibacteria bacterium CG2_30_37_12 | reverse complement strand
CGATTCGGAGTTGTGTTCTGACTAATGGAGTGTACCTTGTATCATTAAATATGGAAGTAATATCCTTCATTGCTTCTTGAAGTGGCTCCATAGTCTGGAGTTCTGTGAGAACCTTTGGAATATTACTCACTATTACAGGAGTTGATTCATTGTTTCTTTGAGATTCGGGAGAGAATTTTTCTGTTCACATACGAAAAAGAAAGATAATATATAGGAAAAGTATACACTATCTCTCTTTATTTCGCAAATATTCTCTTTTTTTTATATTGAGATTCTTTGTATATTGACCATTTGTTCAATGCTTGCGATAAGTCTCATAGATTCTTGATAGGCTTTTGTTTCCTTTTGTGCCATAGGAAGTGTTTCCCATTGACTTTTGAGAGCCCGTAGAGCTATCATATCAGCCCGAATGCTTTCTACAAGTTTCGGAGTATTTGGTTTTTTTATAAAAGTCTGAAGATTGGTATCAATTCGAGCAAAGAGTTCATTAGTAGACCTCATAAGTACTGTCCTTTTTTCTGTTTCGTATGCACTCTGCTCTTTTGTAGCAGCACTCTGCTCTTTTATTATAATTCATCGATCTTTCATAATTCCATCTACATACTTATCCGTCCCTATTCCCATCTCACGAGCCCCAGACTCGGCGATATCGTAGAGGGCTTCCGGGAGAGTGATTCCTGTATCCCCAAATATTTTCTTGAGTGTATCACGATTGGGGAGACGACGAGAAACGTTCTTGTCCATACTTTCCCCATACACGAGTCGAGCAACGGTGAAATCTTCATCGGAGATGAGAAGCATAAGTCGATGAAGCTGATCTGCAACAACGGAAGGAGAGAGACTTGCGATGTTAATAGTCGGATTATTGTACGAGTAGATGGAACTCGTGGTAATGAGTGTCTGTTGTAAAAGATATACATTCTGAGTGGGCATCTTTTGGACTACTGCATTGAACGTCTGAAACCAGGCATTAGTCATGTCGGGACCGAGTCCTATAACACGCTTCTTATATCCAGCAATCTGGAACTTATCTGGAAGGATTCGTTCAAAAACTGCTTCATGATTTGCCAGTGTGAGTTCATTTGTCCCAAAGAGTGCGGAAAAAGATTCTTCAGGATTATTGGTGATATCTTTTAAGATCTTTGGTTTATCAGTATGACTCTCTGATCTCATACCACCAAGCACGACACTCTCACCAAGTTTCTCTTGAGCTGCTTCCATATGTTTTGCCGTCTCTGTCACAGCTACAATAGTTTTATCATCGTACCCGAGGCGCTTAAAAAGAGAAGGTATTTCTGTTGGTGGTACGATAGTTCCATTGGAATCTTTGAGTACGAGTGTCGTATTTCCACTTGCATCTGCGAGTGGCACATAGGGGGATTCTGTGGAAAGGGCAGGGGAACTCATACCAAGAGCTCCAACAAAGGCACATGCTCCTATGAATTTCTCTACTTTCCCACGAGTTTCCGCAAGGATGCAGTCTCTTGGAGAAATCACGGGAGTCTCGGATTTGTGGGAAATATCTCCGTCATCTCTTGGTTTTGTGAGTGCCATAATGCTAGGGATAAAAAATAATAGATGCTTCTATTATAAGAAAAATGGTGGAGAATGCAAATTTGGAGGAATAAAAATAGGATAAATCAAAAATCACTGTTGTTATCTTGCTCATTAATGTGCGCTAATTTCAAATAAAACTCAAAAAGACCTCACCAATCACTCGGATATCGGACACCACACGAAGTCTATATAGAATCTATCTCAGCTATAAAAATCCTAGCTTAATCCTATCTTAAAATTTGTATTTAATTTTCGAGCCATTATAATGGAAACGAAATTTCTTTTTGATAGCATATATTGCATTATTACATAATAAATCTCGGTAAAATTATAGGTATTTTTACCGAGATTTCAAGTTTAAAAATGAGGAAACAGAATTTTGAATATGAATTCTGAAGTTATTTCATAACGAAACCTACGATGAGTCCGATACTCGAGAGTATCATTCCGATGAGCCAGAATCGCATAACGACGGTTTCTTCTGACCATCCAATGGCTTCGAGGTGGTGGTGGAATGGAGCGATTCGAAAAATCTTTTTTCCATTTCTGAACTTCTTGGAAGTAATCTGGATAATAACGGAGCAGATTTCGAGGATATAGATTCCGGAGATAATGAGGAGAACTGCGAGGGTATCGGTCATCATCGCCATGATTCCGAGGTTTGCCCCGAGGGCGAGTGAGCCGATATCGCCCATGTAGAATTTGGCGGGTTTTATGTTGAACCAGAGAAATGCAATGAGCGCCCCGACGATCAACATACAAACAGCAGAGAGAATAAAGAGACTATGAGTATAGGTTATAAAGGCATAGACCACATAATTAAAGAGAAGGAGTCCTCCAGCGAGCCCATCGAGTCCGTCAGTGACGTTGACAGCGTTTGCCATCGCAATGATGATGAAAATAAAGAGGGGGATATAGAGTATACCGAGACTTATCTCACCAAAGAACGGGAAATGAAGTCCGGTATGCCCGAGTTTTGTATAGAACCAATAGGCTCCAAGTCCTGCAAATATCGTAAGTAAAACCATCTTGACTCGGGCAGAAAGTCCTTTGGTTCGACCGATTCCACGCACATTGAGATAATCATCCACGAGACCTATGAGCCCGACTATAGCAAGAGTAAAGAGAGCGAGATAGGTTTCATTTCGATTCCAGAGACTATACTTTATCTGCACACCGAATAGATACTGAATATCTGCAGCGAAAAAATGAACGACGACGGAAAGCCCTACAATCAAAAAGATCGAGAGAAGGATGATCCCTGCCCCCATGGTCGGAGTCCCTGTTTTATTCTTATGGAGTTTCGCAAACTCTGTGGCCTTTCCTACGAGAGCTTCCTCACGAATCTGCTTCCCGAGCTTATAGCGATGAAGAAACCGGATATACGGAGGTATGAGGATGAAAGTGAGGAGGAAAGAGAGGAGGAGATATATAAGGAGAAAACTCAGATTTCACATAATAAATTGGGATTAGTTGTTAGTCATTTTGATATCTTTTTTATGAATATGAAAAATATATCATAAAATTCAGAAGGAGTATATATTTTTTTAGATATTTTCAAAAAGTGTTTTTATAAAAATCCGTTTTTATAAAAATCTATTTAATCTCTTTCTAACGGTGCGTTTGTACGAAGAAGTATTTCGTCTACCTTTTTCCCATTTCTTCTTACTATTTTTGCAGGAAAACCAACAACTGTTGTATCGGACAGAACATCGTGCATAATAATGTTGGTACTAGCTCCAATTTGGACATTATTACCAACGGTAATTGGTCAAAGGAGAGTATTGTTCCTGTACCAATAACAACATTGTCACCAATAGTTGGATGGCGTTTATTTCTATGTTTTCCAGTTCATCAAAGCGTAACATTATGGTACAGAATAAAATTATCGCCTATTTCCGTCGTTTCTCCAATTACTGTTCCCATACCATGGTCTATAAATCAACCATTTCCAAGTTTTGCTCATGGGTGTATTTCTATCCCTGTCAGTAAACGCATTATTTTTGAAAATTCTGGGGGGATGTTAGGATAATATGAAACTTACACTCTGGGCACAAAATGCCCTTATGGAAGCAATTCCATTCCTCGAATCCATCGATATGAAATACCTCGGAGAGGGAAAATGGGATTTGAGAGAGATGAAAGGAATGGCTACTTGGAAAACAAAAATCTGATGAAAACTTTTAAGCAGTTTTCCGAGTGCTGGATGGAATAAGGCTCACAGGATAGGAATGGAAGAAATATGAGTACTTCTTAATCCTTCTCATATTGCTGATATGCTCGTATCTGTTGGGTATAGAGAAGAGGATATACAAATTCAAACAGATTTGGAATGGAGAGAAGGAACGAATGAAGACTTGTATACGGAAACAGCACGAAAAGAACTGGAAAAGGAAGAATACAAAGAATTTCTTGAATTCATTGGCATGAGATATCTCGGAGAATGAAAGTGGGATATAAGAGAGATAAGAGGAGTGGACGCTTGGAAAACAAAAATCTGATGAAAACTTCTAAATAGTTTTCCGAGTGCCAAATGGAATAAAGCTCATAGGGTAGGAATTGGAGAAAGATGAGTACTTCAGAATCCTGCTCATATTACCGATATGCTTGTCTCTATTGGATATAGAGAAGAGGATATACAGAGAAAGGTATCAAAATAGGTTTTTTCTGCGGATAAAATCTTTTGCAATAACAGGGATTATTCGTTTCCCCTTCGGATGGGGATTAAGGGGGAGTTTTTACTCTTGTAACAGAATATAAAGTTCTCGTACTTCCTGTTTTGTTTCCACGTCGCCATTCTTGAAGATTTCTTGTAAGAGCGAATCGTTATTCTTTACAAATTCTCGGAGACGTTCTTTATTCTCTGGGGTATCTATATTCTCAATCCCTATTTGGGCACTGAACTTCTGGAGGAGGAGATTTACATCCTGTTCCATGCCACTGAAATCTTTTGCCAATACTCTCTGTATCTCTTTTACAGTTCCCATGGGATCTCAGATATAATCCATATCCATCTGCCCATTCCAGCCCTGGTCTCATTCCGTCAGAACGATGATATTTCCATAGTTGATAAAAGAACTGAAAAGTCATGGATGCGTTGCGTTGATAGTTTTTATCTTGTCTGCATTCATAGATTGGGAATCTCCGAATACTCATCGCTGGTTATAGAAGAGAATCTGCCCGGGCACCACTACCTTGAAATCCATCTCTTGATTGATCATAGCGTTCAGATACCCATAGAAAAGTCCGAGTTGGATGATGAGGAGAAAGGCATTGATAATACCAAAAGAAAAATGGGAACCACTGGAGAGGAATATACTGGTGATGCTCGTGAAAAGGGTGAAAATCGTGATGATAAAGAGGAGAATCAAAAGAAGAATCGTCTGATTGAAGAAATTCACAAATGCCTCATCAGAATGTTTACTCTTTGCAATCGCAAAATAGATATCTTCCACATAGGGTTTATTCCCCTGAATTCGACGAAAACGCCCGATATATATAGCGACGATTATGAGCCACCAGATGACATTTAAACTCAGAAGTGTCGCGATGGAAATGGTTATGGTATCGGGATTTATTTGTCAAAACGCAAGGAGATAGACATTCACACAGGCGATGAGAATCACAAAAAATATCCGCCAAGAGATGATAATCGAGTATATCCAGTGTTTTTTGATAATCATAACGAAACGATCTCCGTCTTTTTCGAGTTTCTCGAGAAGCTTCGTATCACCACTGATATCGAAGGATTTGAACATCCAAGATATGATACTGCTAAAATTGATGAACATAGGAGAGGGGGAGTAATGGAGTATGAAAAAAGTATATGATTTTTCAGATATTTGCAAAAAAAATGTCCTACTTTCCACAAGATCTTGTGAGTTCCATATTGTAAGTAGAAAAGGGGATTGCGAGTTCGGGCTCTATCATAAAATTACACTCCCGTTTAATATTTGTCGTATCGAAATTATATATATCCGAGAATTCCATAATAACGATACGAAAAACATTCTCATAATCCATATTTTCTGGTGCGAGAAATTCTGGCCAACAAAAAAAAAGTTTTCGTTTCACACTCTCTTTATTGATGATATTTTCTCCAAATGCGGTATCAAGTGAAACGGTATCTATAACCGTATTTATGAAGTTTCTATCCTGTTCAAATGCGATAGTTCCTTTTTGTTCGGTGATCATCTCGCGTGGGATTTTCCCGGTTACTGGCAATATTTTCCCATCATGTTTGATGGCATATCCCACACAAATCTTATGTGGATCACAAGGAAGTGGGATCATATCAGCTTCGGTAAAAGCGGTATTTTGATCTGTGATGATTTTCTCTCGTATCTCTGAAAGACTGATACGAAAATCACCAGTGGACATATTGCGTCCAACATCCTGAATGGGTTGAAATACAATTCCTCGGACACATTTCCATTTCGTTGCGTATTCTATGAGTTTTGGTATCTCATCATCATTGAGTCATTTTTCTATAACACAGACGAGCGTGGTGGATATATTGTATTTGTCGAGCATAGCAAGAGCTTGTTCTCGAATACGTTTTACATTGGCATTTCTGAGTCGTTTGAGGGCAGTTTCTTCCAAGGAATCAAATTGCAAATAGATTTCAAATCCCTTTCCAATTCCTTTGAGTTCTTTGACAAAACTCTCATCCTCAGAAATCCGAATCCCATTGGTATTCATCATCAGATGTCGTACGGGTCCAGATTTTAGATACTTCAAGATCTCGATGATTTGTGGATGAATACTTGGTTCTCCCCCAGTAACTTGGATCAAATCCGGAGCAGATTCTACTTTCAGAAGAGTTTCATTCATTTTCTTCACATCGTCCATACTTCGATAATTCCCACTTCCTGGTTCCGAGTTATGATAGCAGATATTGCACTTCATATTGCACTCATCGATGATATTGAAAAGTGCCAGACAAGGATGATTCTGATGTTGCGGACAAACTCCACAATCAAATGGACAACCACGTTTGATGGGAGTCAAACTACATTCTGGAAGATCGGGCTTTTTCAGATAATCATTACATTTTTTGTAGTATTCATAATCATGGGAAATCATCGCCCAGGATTCTCCACAGTCGAGACAGAACTTCCGAAGCCATACTTCTTTGCCATGAGTGACCATATGAGCAGAAACAAGCCGATCTTTATTCCTACAGAGGTGACAAAATGACTCGGTAACACCGAGGAAGAGATCGTATTCTTTTGAGTAGAAAGCCATAAAATAGGGGGGGATTTAGAAATTAAAAATTACTCATTTTCTCGAGTTCTGTGTCTTTTGTTTCGATATCTTTATCTTTTTCTGATGTATGCTTATTTTGTTTCGATTTGGGAATATTTTCTGGAATATCTTCTTCTCTCAAGAAGACATAATAAAGACCAATAAAAAAAGAGATGAATACTTCTCCTATCCAGATACCTATCCAGGTATTATCAGACATTCTCCATCCAGTATCAATTAGCATCAAATTACCTCCACAAGTAATCCCTGCACCGATGACTGTGATAATGAGAACGAGAATTATTTTTCAGATTATTTTTAAGAAATTCATAAGAGAAAAAGTAAGAGAGTAATATAGCTAAGATTATTTTTTCTTTTTCGTCCAGATATTCATGAGGTAGATAAAAATTGCCATTACGATGGCTGTAATCAGTATCTCTAAAATATATCATCCATAATATTCCTTGTAACTTTCCATGAAGGAAAGGGACCAAACATTCGTAGAATCTGAAAATAATTGTAGGACAGTTTTTATGAATCCGATAACTCCTGTAATCATTACTCAGAATCAGCTTAAAATAAGAAATGTTCCTATTATGCTATAAGCCGCATCAAAAGACACTAACATACCTCCACAGGTTGTCCAAAAACCGATGAAAATAATGATGGCAAAGAGGATGAAACTCATGGAACGAGAGATGAAATTATAAAACTTACTTTTATATATTCTTATTTTTTCGTATCATTGCGATTCCATATACCACCATCGGTATCGCTATGATTTGATAGGTTGATAATCCCAGCCACCATTGACTGTAAGGTTGTATGAAACCAACGAGGAATCGGTAGGTGAAATAGATGATGATGAATACATAAAACCCATTTCGTATCCACCATTTTCTTGCTTTTGAGTATAGTCAGAAACAGAAAATAATAAAAAACAAAGCGAGGAGTATCATCTCGTAAATCATGGTTGGATGTATCGGTATTCCATCTCAGAAGTTCATCGCCCACGGGAGATTGGTTGGGAGTCCGTAGGTAAAGTCACGAATGCCTGTTGCAATCGCTCCAAGTCGACCGATAAATACACCGAGGACAATTCCTGGGAGGAAAAGTATCCCCGTCGGTGTTTTGATATGATGAAAATATTTGAAAAGCTCAGCGGTTATAATCCCTCCAAAAAGAGCTCAGGCGATTGATTTTGAGAGGAGGATTCCTGATTCTGGATTCCTTCCAAGAATCATCGCTCCATCAAAAGTGGAAATAATAATGCCGCCAATCATCGCTCCAGCTATGACGAAGAGATAATATTCGATTTTTTGATTTCTATCCGTAAATGGATTAGGAAGTTCTTCTTTTCGAATAACCTTTTTATAAAAAAACCAGGTCACAAAAAACGCTGTAAAATATCCAGTAAGATCGTAAAAGATTTTTATATGCCAGTAGGAAAAATCAGTAAACATATTTTGTATTGTAGATGATAATGGCCACGGAGCTTTTTATTGCGTACGATATGGAGTATATTAGTTTTCGAATATTTGCAAAAAAATGTTGGTATTTGAATGGATTTTTATCGGAAAATGAAAACTTTTGCAAAAATCAGCACTTTTCATTATACTTCGAATGTTCTTATTTTATAAGCTTCTATCTTTATGAGTCTCTATATTATACTTTTTGGTATGAGTTATGTTTTGCTGGCGGTTGGACTTTTTTTCCTCAATCTCTATCTTTTTGAGAAGATTACTCCATTTGATGTGAGAAATGAGATATTTAAAACTCAAAAGAAAGCTCTCGGATATATCATCCGTGGGCAGCTTCTCGGGCAGGGGATTATGATGGGGATGCTTATATATTTCCTCGGAGTGGCATATGACTATGTTTTCTCACTCGATAAATATATAACTTCCCTCGTTGATATTATCGTATTTGGGCTGACTGGTATTGTATTATTCCAATTATCACTCTATATTTTCTCTAAGGTTATGCCATTTGAGAAGGAAATTATAACAGAAAATAATGAATCTCTCGGTATTATTATCGAAGGATTTCTCATCGCTATGGCAATTATAATCAGTGTTTCACTCTATTCGTATTAAAACAATATTCTTATTTCTTATCTTTCTTCTTTATGTGACTTCTCAGTAATCTTTTCAGTGACCAATTTATAGACATTATCCGATGGGATAATCCATCTCCAGAACTTCTCGTAAAAAAATGGGATCAGAATCTCGATGAGATCAAGAATAAATCCAGTCTTATGGTGGATCCGGGTCTTGCAGCTATTTTCGTACATAACGGAAAAATCGAGGCAATTCAAACAGAATCGGGAAAATGGACACTCGAAACGAGCAATACTCCGTTTGTGTCTTCGCTTAAAAACTTCATGAGCGGATTTGAAACTCATAATAAGGGACAGATTTATTTTCTGAAAACGAATGAGATTACCAATCTCAAGTGGGGGACTCCCAATGCGATTACTTATATCGATCCTGTATACGATTTCCCTGTGGAGCTTCGTACTTTTGGGAACTTTACCTTTCGTATCACGGATATAGAAAATTTCTGGGTAAATTATGTTGCAAATCGTGATACCGTTGCAGTAAATGATATTCGCTCTATCATCGTAGATCGTATTATCGGAACTATTTCTTCGATTTTGGCACAAAAATCTATTAGTTACAATGAGATTGATAAGCACGCGATATCCATTGCAAAAGAACTTTTGGAAGCGACCAAAGAAGATTTCGCGAAACTTGGACTCACTCTCTCTGATTTTCGTATAGAAGATACGAATTTTACAGAGAAGACACAAGGATTTATCGATCGTATTACCAGTAAATGAGCGGACGTTGTAGCAATTAATAAGACAAAAAATATCGATGCAGAAGCTATGACAAATTATACAAAAATCGAGCAATTGAATATCGCAAATAAAGCTGCAGAATCTGGTGGAGTTATGGGAGATATGATGGATGCATGAGTTGGTATGGCAATGGGTGCTCAGATGGCAAATACTTTTGGAACTCCTGCTCAGAAATTGGTTGAATCTCCCGAAGATACCCTTTTGAAACTGAAATCTTTTCTAGAAAAAGGGCTTATTACTCAGGCAGATTTTGATGCGAAGAAAAAAGATATACTTTCTAATATATAAAATATGCGATTATTTATCACGAGATTCTTTTTCTTTGTTTTTGTCTCCTTTTTTCTCTTGGATTGTATCGCACAAGTAGATGCACGAGCTGGTGGAGGACGAAGTTTTCGATCATCGAGTTCGAGTTCTTCTTTTTGAAGTAGTTCTTCATTCTCCTTTGGCTCACCTTCATTTGGTTCGAGTGGAACTCGGTATGTTTCTACGGGAAGTACAGGAAATAGTAGTAGTGGTGTAATTATATTTATCTTCATAATGATAGTTATATTTGTCATCGTATCAGGATATGGAAGACGAGATAGTCTATTTGATAGTCCACTCAGTGGTGATAATTATTATGTTCCTCCTAATTCCAGTAACCATAAAGCAAATCCTTCCGTCGCTCCTGTGACAAATCTTTCAGAAAAAATTACTGCTATCAAAGCGATCGATCCTGCTTTCAATGAATGAATGTTAGAAGATCGTGTTTCGACAGCATTCTTCAAAATCCAAAATGCATGGTGTAAATGAGATATGAATCTCGCTCGCGCTTTTGTAACCGATTCGGTCCTTCGTCGGTTCAATATGCAACTCGAAGAATATAGACAAAGCAAAACCTATAACAAACTTGAAGGATTGACGCTCGATGACGTCACCACGCTCGATATATCGCTCGATGCCAATATCGAAAGAATCGATATCCATATAATTGCCACCGCCAAGGATTATGTAGTCGATGAAGCAGGGAAATATGTTTCTGGAGACAACAAACAGTTTGTCACTTGGGATGAAAAATGGGGATTTGTCCGAAATGCCTGAGTTAAAACCGATGCAGAAAAGTCAGTATTCTCTGAGAAATGTCCAAATTGTGGGGCCCCACTCAAAGTAGATACGACGGGAGAATGTGAATACTGCCGATCCAATATTACCACGGGGAAATTTGATTGGGTACTATCTGAGATTACACAACTCAATACATAAAGGAAATATGAAAGAATTTCTACTTTAATACTGCGTAATCAATAAAAGACAAAAAATGGGAGTCTTGTCATTCCGACCGATAGCGGAGGAATCCCTTTTAACTGCAACGTTTGAAATAAATACTTCTAGATAAGGAAAACATGTTCTGTAATTTCTTTTAATAGAGCGTCATAATACTTAATCTAAAGAGATCCCTCTACTACAGTCGGGATGACAAACCTTTGGGAAATATTCCTTGGAATCTACTTACATATTAAATCATGCTTGAAATTTTTATACCAACAGAGATTCCCGATATTCTCTTGCTACACCGAGTAGATTCTGGTTTTCTTGCATTATTACAAGATAATTTCGTTGTAACTATTCGTCCTTTTGAAACTCGTTTTTTTCGTGGTTTTCATATCACTAGCAAGGATCTTACTCAAGATATTGTCACCCTTTGTAATGGGACATTCTGATCCGAATATTTCATAGATTATGACTGGGAAAATACTCATATTATGACTCTCTGAAAACGTTTTTTTCAACCAGATTCTATCGGACAAGAACTACAATCTATCACTTCTGATTTTGATTCCATCGTACGAACTTTGAACTCGGATACATTGCTCACGAATTCGAAAAAAGAAGAAAGTATTCAAAAAATCCAACATTCTTTTTTTCTCTTATCAGGAGTTATTTTCAACCTGACGGAACTCCTTCGAAAAACGAGAGAACATGTTCTCGAACTTGAAGTACTGAGTCGTGATGCATCTCAGAAATCTGAATATCAAGGACAGAGTGCTTTACTTATGGAACCTCTCAAAACCAAGGAAATAGAACTCACCTCCAGCATCGTTCTCCTCGAACAAAAAATCGCGATGTTTATAGATGTGACGAAGTTTTTGATAAAAGGCTAAATATACTCATTTATTCTCAATAATCTAGAGGATATATTTTCTAGATTATAAAAACAAGACAGTAGTATATTATTAAATTCTTATACCCCGCTGCTTGCGGCGTGGGATTCCACTCTTCCTACTCTAACTACTTTTTAGAAATTGCCGGTCGTCAAGCGTAGTGTAGCGAGAAATTCGCGTAATACCCCGTTAGCTTGCTACGGGGATAGCGAATTTCAGGCAATTTCC
>MNYO01000027.1 GCA_001873165.1 Candidatus Gracilibacteria bacterium CG2_30_37_12 | reverse complement strand
AGCGATTTTGAGTGGTACGAAATACCCTTAGAAACCGTATATACGGTGACTTCCAGACGGTGAAGATGGATATCAAGGACATGTTTGCCATGATCTCCGCCGGACTTCACAACCTCTCACTACGAAATTCAGCATAGAAACAGAGAAATGAAAGAAAAATACCCCATTCTGACGAATGGGGTATTTTTGTGTGAGATGGGGTTATTATGGAACTTGTCTATTATTTATTTTATCGTACTATTTCAAATTGTTTATATCGATAATCTTTGTCTCGGTCAATAATAATATCGGTTCCGAGATATTTTATGATTCCATTGGTCGTCTCATCAAGTGGTACAATATATACACCAGTTCCGTATTCATTTTCCATACTTATTTTATATTTCAGAAAATCTACTCCAGTATTGGTCAAATTTCCAGAAAAAGAGAGAAAAATAGCATAATCTTTATTCTTGAGATCAAATATCTTCGCTCCACTTTTGGATCCTGAGAGGCTCAAATCTGGCATTATCCAACCGATACCACCCGTGGAAAAAGTGGTAGTAGCCCCTGTGATAGTTCGTAGTTCTTTTATGCTCTCAAATGCTACTCTATCAAATTCCAATATCTTAATACTGTACGGGTTATCTATATCGAGACGAAGGTATCCTGTCTGTGTTCTATCGGCAGTGATGATAATAGGGGTTGTATTAAAAGGATTATTAGCAATGTATTTTCGAACCGGTGTATTCATAGTAAAAGCATCATACCATCCCGTATTCTTTTTAATATATCCATAAATGGTTTTTCTCGCTAGATCATCATTATCCCCTTGTCCATCTGGATACATAAATGTACCACTGGAAGAAGCTTGAAAATTATCGGAATTACGATCCAAATCGAGGTTGGAAAATGTTCCTGTTGCCGTAAAGGAAATATAAGTTCCAGAACCATCAGAAAATGTTCCTGTACGTGCTCCAGTCCCACCCAATGGGAGTAAAGATATAGTAGATCAGAGATAACTTCCTGTTGCAAATATATTCCCTCCTGAAGCATAGGAAAGAAGAAGATTCCCCTGGAGTGTGGATCCAGAACAAACAAAGATTGCATTATTGAAAAATGGAACGGTTGGTATATTTACTGATACCCCACCAGCAAATGTTCTGCTCATTATCACAGAATCTGGACATTGTACGGTATTAATGAACCCACTTCCATTCGTATTGAGGGATATATCATACCCCATCGCCAAGTCTGCTTTTTCTGTCAGATTTGTATGAAGCTTCGTATTATAATTTTGAGTATCGAGATTCTCTATAAGGCTATCTATCTTAATAGTGATAATATACCCAATAATAACGGCGAAAAAACTAATCATCATTGCATAGATGAAGACACTTCCCCGATGAGTATGTAAAAAGTGTTTAAACATTTTTTAGAAATCAAGAGTAAATGGTAATATCGTGACTTCTGGTTCTATATCAATCCTCTGTCTCCCTATCAGATTCTCATAAAAAGGAGTTTCTACGTTAAATCTATATTCGAAAAGTTTTCATACATTGTATGGAGTTATAAGAAAATCGGTGACGGGAAGATTCCGGAAAAGGCCTTCATCTGAAAAATCTGTCACATAAACACTCCCTGTGGAAGCGAACACAGAAGAAACCTGTGAGGCAGTTAATTTCTGATATGCTATCACTTTTTTACCGTAGGTATTTTTGTTAGCAACAGGATCGAGTCGAAAAGTATTCCCTGTTTTTTGTTCTACTACTCCAATCAAAACTCCAGCACTTTTATCTGGACGCATGAGAAGTGCTACATTATACACCCCCGATCCGCTTACAACAACACTTCCACTCGCATAAAGTTTCTCGAAATTATTCATCGTACCAATAAAATCAGTCAGATTTGTATAAATGAGGGTGGATTGTTTGGATTGGAGAATGTCTTTCTGAAGACTCGTGAGGAAACCAAAAATCCCACCCATAATCATAACAGAGATGGTAATGGCAACCACTATTTCTGGAAGTGTAAAACCCTTCTTGGACGTTGTAGTATTTTTTTTCATTTTTTCTGATAATTTTAAATACGAGAGAGAACAGGAATTGGGGAATAATTATCAGAGATGAAATATGAGTTATTGACAAACTATCTATTCCCTATAAACTATTCTCATGTAAACTATTCCCTAGTATATCTATTATGTATAATTTTTCAAACTCAAAGAAAGGAGAAACACTCGTCTCTCTCGTGGTAGGAGTTGTAATTCTTGCAATTGCCATGGGAGGTGTAACACTCATTCTCCTCCAGAATCGTACCATTGAGGATGATTACGATAAAAGCAATACTATTTCTCTTCTACAATCGAGTGCAGAAAATATCGTTAGAAAAACGGATACGAGTATCCTATCCGAAAAAGATATATTTTTCCTCTACAAAGATCCAGCTTCGCAAACTTTTCAGGTTTTTACTGGAAGTAGTGGTGAACAGTATAAGTATATCGATAAAAATGGGGAACTCATAACCAATACGGGGTCGTATGCGGGAACTATCTATACGCGCGTTTTTTCGGTCGAGCGGGGAGATTCTTCCTTTGGAAAACCGAGACAGGTAATAAAAGGAGCTATTAAAGAGCTCATCAAGAAGTAAAAACTAGAAGGAGAGGAGGCAAGAAAAATCCCATCGATTACTCGATGGGATTTTTGAAACTAACCTGAATAGAGATTATTTTCTTATTTCTGTGGAACAACGGGAGTACTCGTTTCTTTTGATGATTGTTGAAGACAAGTCACATTGATCAAATCCGCTTTTTTATCGCCTACATATACATTGAATGGTTTACATTCTTTGTTCTGAGCTTGTTCCAAAAGTTTATTCACTGTATCGGTTTGACCTGCTATATAGGCATTTTGCATAACACTTATCTTAAATCCTTCATATATATTCCAGGAGATATAGAGAAATGAGAAGATAACCCAAAGGCTTAAAAGTGTCGCTTTCCAATTGAAATTAGAGAGATTCATAAAAAGAAGAGAGAGAATAAATAAGTGTTTCTAGTATAGAGAGATTTATCAAAAGGCAAGTTTTTATTTACATATCTCGGCGCTCGGATGGTCGAGGCAGACAAGAAATTTCAAATCCTGGTTTTGTTTTTTCAAATCTTGAATTTCAGCATCTTTTTGAGTTTCCAATTCCTGTACAGCATTTACGAGAACAGGAATTATCATATCGGTCTTCAGTCCAAGCATACCACTTGGTTGTGTTGTAACGAGTTCTGGAAAAATTTTTTGTACATCCTGAGCGATAAATCCGAGATTATTTTTCTCACCTTGAATATAATCAAATTTCTTTGTGCTGAGTTTCATAATCTCATCCATGCCATACTTAAGTGGGGTGATATTTTCTTTGAGTCTCCTGTCAGATGCATATACCCAAGCGGCAGCTCCGAGATATCCCGTACCATTTACATAAAGTTTATAGGTCCCTGGGGTTGTCGTCCCGATTCCGACATTTCCAGCGTTTGTTTGTGTCATGACTGGATAATATGGTCCACTCGTTGCATCATCCCCATAATAAGTAGTTAAATCCCCATTATTTAAGCTAAAATGCCATGCAAAAAGTGGATTTGCAGCATTTGTCTCATAGAGACGAATCTGTGAACTCGTACCACGAAAAACTGCCGATCCAACTACATCCAAGTTCATTGATGGACTCGATATTCCGATTCATACATTACCACCATTTGTTACAACCAAACCTATACCAGTTGAACCGCTGATGTTTGCCGCAAAAGATGTATTTAAAGAATCTAAACCTTTAACAACTATATTCCCTGAAAAATATCCTGCTGGGCCTATACCAGCACCGCCAACACCGCCAACAGCGTATATACCAGCACCACCTTCACCTTGAGTACCACCTCCAGTAGGAGTACCAACTCCCCCTTGTGCGTATAGGCCAGCACCTCCACCACCAATAGTAGAATGGTTACCACCAATAAAGATACCACCAGCACCACCAGGAAAATTTCCACCCCCACTTCCGAGAGTCGACCCATAACCCCAACCGACACCTAGTTGTAATCCTACCCCCCCACCAGTATACGTACCGCTTATTGAAGATCCAGCAGCACCACCAATAGAATGCACCCGAGCCCCCGGCGCCGTCGTCCCAATCCCCACATTCCCCCCAGAGAAAGTCATGATATCCGTCGTTCCACCTTGTCGGATGACATAATTATTCAGATTATTTGCTCCAGCAAACCACTGTTCGGTTCCTGAAGTATTCGACATCTTGAGTCCTCGATAGTTGGTGGTCGCACCATTCAGATTTACGAGCGTTGACGTGGCACCCGAGAGTGTCAAGAGATCTGATGGGGTAGAGGTTCATATTCCGACGTTACCAGTATCTTTTACTACAAAACCGCTTGAAACGTTAAACGAACCATTAATATCAACAGTATATTGCGGATTTGAATTATAAAAACCGAAATTTCCATTTGTATGAAGTCTTAATCTTTCAGTTGAAACACCACTTTCCTTCGGCAACTTAGATGAATATACAAAATAACCTCCACCGAAAGCACCAGCATTATATCCGATTAAATCAAAATTATACCCATTGCTATATCCATCAAAACTTATAGTATTGCCCGATGTAATCCGTGACGTAGAAACAAGGTCTGATCTCAAATATGGCGTTGTAATTCCATTATACCCGTTATAATATCCAAAAGATGCCGCGACGGTACCATTCATCCCTCCATAGTTTGTGGAAATATTTAAATTCCTATTAACACCATTACTATAAAGTGTGGCTGCTCCATTTGAATCAACTATGGCGGACAAATAACTTGATGCATCATACCCTAAACGCATTTGTTCGGTTGTTTTTATTACATTTAGAGCAGCTCCCGGATTCGTCGTCCCAATCCCGACATTCCCCGTCCCACTATAAAAAGCATTAGATCCAGATTGTGTCCAAGAAGAGAATCCGGCATAGTCGATATACTGCGGTTTAATTTTTCCATTCTTTGTCCCATCAACAGATCCCCAAAAGAGCTCCGATAAGAGGCTTCCGATATATCCTTTCGGATTGGCAACTCCTATTGGGAGAGCAGGATCGGTCGCTTGGATAGTATTTACGGTCTGTTGAAGTGTCAGAGCATCCACCGATGAAAGAGGAGAAACCATGACGAGAAGCAAAGTGAAGGCGATGGATTTTTTGAGTGAAGACATGGGATAAAAATATGAAAGAAATATTGAGGATTATTATTGAAGATTATTCCATTCGAGAGAAGATATACGAGCTTGTTTTAAAATCCTCGAAAGGAGTCCTACTTATATATCTTTATTTCCATGTTTGTTCGGTATCGTTAGATTGAGAGATTGTTTCGACATGAAGAGATGTTTTCCGCCTGAATAAGGTCAATCGAATCAGAGTTTTCTGAGCCGAGAAACGAAATCATTCCAAGAGATAGATTTTAGTTGTGGCATAGGAGACTATCAAGATTATAAGTAGCAATAGATGGGATGACTTTGGAAGTTCGTACTTTTATAAGAATCCATTCCTCGAGAACTTCCTGGAGTTCTTTTCTACATGTCTCCAAAGTATCCGCATTTGCCCAGACACCATCGCATCAAGGAATTTCTCCATAATAAGTTTGATCCTCTTCGATGATTTCATAATGTGCTTTTTGCATAATAGTGTTTATATATTCGGTTATCATATTTTGAATACTAAGGAATAATATCTTCTTGAATTATATAGATTTTTTCGGTAAAGCAAAGATTATTATCCTCTCGCCCATGTACCACTATTTTATGATATAAAATACGGCTTCTTGTCCTTGTTTATTGGCGAGTCATTTTCCTTGTATACCTTGGATATTCGTTGGAAGATTCATAAGAATAGCGCTATTATTATTTACGAAAAATGGATCATTTCCAGCGCTCGAGGAGAAAGTCTGAGGGTTTTGTGCCAGTGCAATAATTTCAAAACTCACCCCCTCAAAACTCTGAAAACCTGTATCCTCATTGTACGCCCATCCGTGAAGTTTCCTATCTGACTGACAATAATAGACAAAATTATTTGAATCATAATCAAACTTTATAAATCCAGCAAAATCACTTTGCGCGTATCCTCCAAATTTATATCCATATCCTACGGAGCATTTATCAGTAGAACCTATAACTCGAACATTCTGTGCACTATCTAAGGAATTCCAATCCAAACGAAAATATCCAAGTTGCGTATCATAGTAGTATCCTCGAAAATAATTTCCTATCGGATCACTATCATTATTTTTATTCCAGTATGATGTTGTTCCTGTAGATGCTCCACCAGTTGAAAACCATACCTGACTATTATTGGAACCAGAAGAGATAGCAGATTGTGGAGAGAAATTTGTATCCACTACATCGAGTGCAAAAGTTACAAAAATACCCAAAAAGAGAAATGCTAAAATCCCGAGAAATATTTTATGAGTATGTAAATGTAGAAGTCTCATACAGATGCCTTTTATCAGTAATGTGGGTATTATAGCAGATAATCTTTTTGGGTCAAATTTTGATTTTGAAAATCAAAATTTGACGGTATACTGATGTCATATTTTTAGATATTAAGATCATTTTCTATTATGAAAAATACTCGAGCTTTTACTCTCACAGAACTTGTAGTAGTAGTTTCTATTATTGCTATCCTTTCCGTTATAGGATTTATATCCTATTCCGACAGTATCAATGGTGCGAGGGACTCAGTACGGGTGAATGATATCGAGAAACTTCAGATTGATCTCAAAAGTCATAAACAAAAAGAAGGATCTTATCCATTACCTATGAATCCCATTAATATTACCAATTCTGGAACTATCATCTATGAAGGAGTTCTTGCAAACGGAATTATATCAAATATTCTTAGTAATATTCCAAAGGATCCACGCACCAATAGCGGATACTGGTATAGTACTACAACTAATAGACAACAATTTCAGATAGCTCTCACACTTGAGAATATAGATACGCCAAAAGCACTCGTGAAAGGAGATTATAAAAGTGTTATGAAAAATCTCTTTCCTACACTTCTTCTCGCGGTTACGGCAAACACCGATGTAAATACGAACACTCAAAAATTTATCCTCGATGGAGGAACTTTCAATCTCCCCTATGATATAAAAGGAAATGTCATCGCCAATGGAACAAGCCTTGCAACGATACAAGCCGAACCAGGAGTAACCATCGAAACAGGAGGAAATTATTTCTCTTGTGATGATATTTATCAGGCAGGAAGGGCAATGGGTTCTGGAACCTATCAGATTGTCAATACAAGTGGAATATTGGTTGATACAGGATGCTTGATGAATTATTAGATACTAACATTTAAAAATAATCCCACACAAATGAATACTATCTGTGTGGGATTATTTAACTTTTATTTTTCACTCACAATCTTCACCACTTTTCCAGATACTCTTCCAAATACTTCTCTATGGTAGAATTCAAATGCACGAGATGGAAGAAGTTGATACGTTCCTGCGTGTGTCGGTCGGATGATATACCCGAAAGTATATACTCCCGATTCGAGCGATGAAACAGTTCCAAAATACCGGTCATTCTGCCATTCTTCGTGCTCGAAGATAGATTCTTGGACATTTTGACTACTTGCTGTTTTCAGATCTGGATTCACGAGTTCTGATCCCGATGGGATAAATCCCTCAAAAGCCACCTGATCCCGAGTTTCTCCAATAATGATTCGATTATAGGTATATACCAATTTCCCGACGGTGAAATTTTCAAGCGGTGTTAAATACGTCACAATATCTTTCGGATATTTCAGATCATTGAAAGAAATATCGTTATTTGTATATTTATCCCACTCTTCTTCTTTGGCTTTTTTAATGCTCTTGTAAGTATCATAATCGTAGTAGGTTTGCTCGAGGAAGAATCCTTCGTCACGTGTTTTAACCTCTTGCGTCGGTATGAAATAACTCATCGCGATATCATAATAGAGATTTCCTTGCCCCGTTTTTTCGATATGGAGACTGGAAGTATCTTTGAGAGCATCGAGAGAAATAATCTTGGAGAATATATCAAGTTTATTTTTCTGATCGATTCCTTGTTCTGCCTGAAGAACCGTGTCGAGGGAAATCTTGGCTTGCATATTTACATCCCGAAGTTCCCCCGTTGCTCGCATAGTATGAGCAAGGGAACGAACCACATTCGATGTGTCTGCCGTCGAACCGAAACTTCCATCTTTTTGTTTCTCGGAAATAATCCACCGCTCCATCTGGTCAGTAATCTGACTATATTCTTTCATAGTATCTGGCCCCATTATGGAAAGTATTTCGATAAATCGAGTCGTTGCATCCAGTCTCGAACCTGCACCAGAACTTCCAAGGAATGCCCCACGAGGGTTGTACACCAAACCATTGGAAGCGATATTTTTAATCTGCTCATCTGCTAACTTTTTGAGACCAGATTTTTCCTCTTTGGTAATCGCATTGATTCGAAGAAGTTTTGCAAGAACGCGAGATCTATTTACTTGTATCAAAGTATCCATCTTCTCAAAAGACAGAAGTTTGTACATCTTATAGGCTTCATAATCCTGACTATTATTATCGAGAATCGCTTCAATAGTCGCAAGTCTTGTGGCAACTGACCAAGCACAGTTATTATTTGTAGAACTGTTTTCCTGACAATATGGTCGTCTATTTTCATAGAATTTCGTTTTCAAAAATGCTATGGAAGTTTCCATCATAGTATCGTTTGGAGTATATCCGATAGATCGGATTTCTGAAAGAGCCGAAACAAGGGAAATAGTCAATGGAAAGTCACTCTCCGTACTATCCATCCAGTATCCAAATCCGCCACTCATGCGTTGAAAATTCTTAATTTCCACCAGATATCCTCGGATAACAGTATCCAGACTTCGCTCCTGATATCATTGATATTGATCTACATATTCTTTCACCATTTTCGTCTTGAGATCAAATGGCATTTTTACACTATCATAAAGTTGTTTCAAATACACAGTTGGCATAATGGCGGAAGTTCGTTGTTCCGAACATCCATACGGAAATGATTTCAGATACTCGATTCCTGAGAAGATATTTGGGAGTAAACTCGCTGCATAATTTACACTTAACGAACCGCCATTTTTTCGGATATCAGCTGAGAGTTTTATCTGTTCATCAGCACTATTAGTGGTCTTTCCAACCGTTGCCACTGTTTCTTTGGTAGCCGTTACTGTAATCGGAAGTGTATTTTCTACTTCATCCAATTCTCCGGAATATTTCGCCACCGCTTTCAGAGTAATCTTCGAGAAGAATGGTTCAGAACTGGAGAGTGGAATATTCGCAATAATCGTTTCAAATGGAATAGTGAGAGATTCTCCATTTTTGATAAAGACCGTTTTTTGATTCTTGGAAATGGTCATATTATTCGCTACGATGCTGATATCAAAACTCTGATCTTTTCCTGTTTTATTAAATACTACTGGAGAGAAAGCAATAACATCTGCTGAACCGAGAAATCGTGGAAGGTTTTCGCTTACCATAACAGTTTTCGCTGTCATAATCTTCTCGGTAGCGATTCCGACTCTATTTCCTGTAGTAGTCGAAACAAGCGCTTCTACCACCCAAGTTGTCAGATTATCAGGAAGTGCATAGGTGATCATTGTGTATTGCCATGCCGCATTCGTCACAAAATCTGCTTGCCAGAAGGCCGTATCTTTGAAGAGTCCTCGTTTTTTCGTGCTCGCTCCTCATTTCTGACCATCACCCGCTCCTCATTTTTCCCCGAGAGAAGTGTCTTTTACTTCCAATTTTTCGATCAGATTCACGAGAGAAACATAGGTATTGATTTACAAGTATCGTTTCATATCGTAGAAGAATGCAAATGGATTTTTGAGTGGATTTTCCGCAAGAGCGAGGAGACTTTCATCTACGAGAGAGATACTTCCATTCGCTCCAGAAACGGGTTTTCCTTCATTATCTTTCACAGTTACGGTCAATTTTACTTTATTTCCTGGGAGGTATTGTTTCTTCTCAGGAGTAATCGTAACCGAAAATTTTTTCGGATCAGTCGTCACTTTCATAACCGCAAGTGCACGTTTATAGATAGGAAGTTTCGCCCCAGGATCTTGACCGATCAGAAATACTTTTACATAAAAATTGGGGACATAACTTTCTTTTATAGGAATCTCGATTCGAGGCGTCGAACTCGTGATATCGCGAACAAAGGAATCCAGAACGCCATCATCTTTTTCAATGGTTACAAGCATTTTCCCAGAAGAAACAGGAGATCTTAGAGTAAATGCTGCCGTTTCACCAACTTTCATCATCGCTTTATCAGCAATCAAGTCGGTAACCGAGTTATTTCCATCATTCCAATAGCTTATATTTTCTCCAGAAATATAGAGAATGGACGATGAAGTGAAGGTTTGTTTATTGACTCCTGTATACATCGCACGAACTTCATATTCTCCGCCAAAGAGTGTAGTAAATAACTCAGAGAATTCTCCTTTGTTATCAGAAGAAACCATTTTCTCTGATTCTTTTTTCTCTTCTACACTCGATTCATTATAAAAAGTTCCATCAACTCCTTGTTTTTTCACTTCTTTCCATTCACGTTTCCAAAGTTCCAGTTTCACTTCTCGATTTGCAATACCTTTGGCATTATAATCCAAGACTACTCCATCCACTTTCACTCCATCTTTTTGGAGATTCCAGTACGGAACTTTCACTCCCACATATGCATCAGTCGTATGGAGAATCTGACTTGTCGTATTGGAAACTGTTTTAGAAGTATCGGGATCAGTAATCTCGAGAGAATAGTTATAAATCTGTTCTCCGACGGTATTATCTTCATTATTCACTTTCGGATATTCATAGGTAATTTTCGCTTCCCCGGTATTATCGAGCCGTCCTGTTGCGGTGGTGATAAGATTGTCACCATACGCACAAGATCCCCAGTATACACAATCAAAATGATTGGATCCTTTCCCAAATTGGTAATCTCTATAATCTTTTGCATCGAAGAAATATGATTGCGTGAGTACAGAATAATTATAATCTGCATTGACGAGTCGACCTCCGAAATAATACTCCGCATTTGCTGTAATCTGTGCCGTATCTCCGATGCTGACATCGGTTTTATCGGTTACGATATTGACCTTGAAAGTTGGCTTCTTATAGGCAAGAACATCAAATTCTCCATTATTATAAACATAAACAGGAATGGATTCAAATCATGTGTCCTGATTCATTGCATTATACATAAATACAAAATGATAGTGTCCAAGCGACATATCTTTTGGAAGAATGAATTGTCCACTGAAGTTAGAATTTTTATCTATTTTCACATCCATCTCCGTTAACAAAGTTTGATTCTCGTCGAATACTTTTAACTTCCCAGTTTTCACTTGTGAACCTTTATATCCATCGAAGTTGAATTGTCGAAGAAGTCCTTTAAAATATACTGTATCTCCTGCCTTGTAGAGTGGACGATCCGAGTACATATAGACATAATCCTTGGTAGAGCTATCCTGTCCAGAAATATATTTGAAATCATAATTGGAAACCCCATCATTATTTTTATACAATATTCCAAAGTATTGATCGGAGTGAGCAACGACAAAAGAAAGTTTATTTTCCTTGTCAGAAATTTCATAGTACTGTTTTTCTGCATTCCACTTGATGGGAAAGCTTTTAGACTCCAATCCGTTTGATCCTTGCGTATAGGTATCAAAGGTCAAATTATCAGGAAGACTTTTTCCATCGAAACTTGGTGCAAAAAGGATTTTAGTCGTTGGTGCATCCTCGAGAGTAAGTGCGAGATTCGAACGAACAAAGACATGGAGAAATTCTCGACCACCTTCCATATATCCGTTTGATCCTTGATTAAAAGTATCCGTGGAAGCTCGCACAAGAACAAATGGAGTCGTCAAAGTTCTACCGAGAATATCTTTCTCGATATCAACCTTATTGGGTGTCAGATTCCAATAATAATTCTTGAGTACAACATTTTTTGGCGTATTTTTTACACACACGGGAGAATAGTATTTATGGGTAAATAGAAAAAAATGTAGGCTATAAATTGTTTCTTTTGTATATCCAAAGTGTTAAAAATGAACGAAGTCTTGTACTATTTAATCACTTGTGTTCGTTGACTCATTCGGTGGTTAAAACTCAGAAATATCACTCTAATTTATTCGTGTTTCGTTCGATGCTTGAATTGTTATGGATAGCTGATTGAAACATGTAAGGCAGGGCGTTTCGTATGTGTCTATGAGCCTTTCGTAG
>MNYO01000115.1 GCA_001873165.1 Candidatus Gracilibacteria bacterium CG2_30_37_12 | reverse complement strand
GAATCCGATGGAAAGAATTTTTACATACATTTCTTTACAGACTCCTTCGATGACTTGTTGTATCTTAGCTTGAAGTACTTTGGTAAGTACTTTTCTTCGATATTTAGTAATCCATACTATGTGGTACCTACAGTCGTAGGTGACATGGGAAGCTTTTCTATATTTCATATTGATTTTCTACTGTAAGAAGATATACTACTTGACAGTATAGTTACAATCGGACTAAAGTCACGGGGTTTTGAACCCACTACATTGAAATAAAAAGAAAGAAAATATGTGTACGAATAAGAGAGATGCTTAAGATAAAATTAAGATGGGTTATTACTTTTAACAAAAATAGTACTATTTTATAAACACAAAAAAGATATGTCCATAAGTAAGATTACCCATATTGCCATTGCACGTGCATTAAAAGATATTGGAATAGACAGACCTGAAGATCGCAGAGTGCTAATTACATGATCCACTATTCAGGATAAAATATTATGAGTATTGGAACATCATCCACAACTTCAAGAAGAAATAGCTCATTCTATGGGGATTGGGAATAATATCATAGAACATCTTCATGAGGTAATGGAACAGGATGTTCATGAATCTGATATCCTTTTTCATAAACTTATAGCTTTTTTCAACGAACATGGGAATTTCCATCTCAGCATATATGATATAAATAATATGCATGCTCGTTTATTTCAGATAAACAATAAACAGGAACGAGTACAGGATACTGATTCTCTTTTTCTCACTCCAGAAAATTGAGTAAGAGATGATTTTATAAATGAAAGAAATTTACTACACACAGAAGACAGTGAATCCTACGATAAGGTAACCGAATTCTGATGAAAACTTTGTTTTAAAATTAAGACAAACTCATGAAAAAAACTCATCTTATCGTTTTGAGATAAAAATACATCAAAAAATGAAATCATGAAACTTCAACAACTTTTTCAGAAAACATGATTTCAAGGGCGTCTCGGAGAAAAACTCAGACATATACATAAAGAATATACCGATCGTCTCACAGGATTGTACAACAAATCTTACATAGATAATGCAATAAAAAATAATATACCTTATTCTGTTATATTTTTGGATCTCAGTAGATTTAAAGAATACAATGATACCTATGGACATGCAGAATGAGATAAATTCCTTCAAGAAATAGCAAAAATATTACAAGTATCTGTTCGATGAAATGATAAAGTATGCAGAAACGGATGAGATGAATTTCTTATTTTCGTAGATGGTTGTGATGCAAAAGAAATGATTAACCAGATAATAAAACGTATACAAGAAAACATAAAAAGTTTTAATGAAAAGGAAAAATTTACCGAATCTGGTCGCATCATTGAACTTTTTGGATCCCTATCAAGTTGATATGCTATTTGGAATAAAAAAGCGACGCTAAAGAAGATTATAGAACAAGCTGATAAAAGGATGTATATGGAGAAACAGAAAAACTGAGATATATGAAATAGCTATCGCATAGCCTATGATATCACTCAACAATCTCCTACATGACAAGCAGAAACATTAGATTCTTTATTTTCTCTTATTCCAGGTTTCCTATCTGGAAATGTTCGAGTAATAAGAACCCTACCTATTGAAGAACAATATAAACTAGTGAGTTGCATACTTACTAGTAATCCAGAACTTACACAAATGCTTAACAATAACCTTCGGTGATTAGAAACATAAGAGTGCTTATTATTCTTATGGAACAAAACTTCTAAAAAATTTAGGAGTTTTTTTTATTTTGATTATACTCTCGGGGAATCGCCTGTAACTGGTTTATAAAATCAGTCCAGAGAGTATTATTTTCATATTATTTATCACTCAAAACTTATTATGACAGAATTCAAGAATTTCAGCCTCAAAGAGATTATAGCCATGATTCAATCTGGAAAAACCACACAAAAAGAAGTCTATGAATATTTTCTCACTCGAATAAAAAATCTCGATCCCCAGCTTGAGGCTTTTAATTTGATTCATGAAACAGCTTCAGAACAGGACGTTCACTCCCCTCTTGCAGGAGTACCAATCGGTGTAAAAGATGTATTCTCTGAAATCGGAATCAAAACAACTGCTGCGTCGAAGATGCTCGCGAGTTATAAACCACCGTACGATGCGACGATTATATCTTGCCTCAAGGAAGCAGGTTTCTCAAGTATTGGGAAACTCAATATGGACGAGTTTGCTATGGGAGGAAGTGGAGAAAATAGCGCTATGAGAATTACTCGAAATCCTTGGGATACTGAACGTATTCCTGGCGGATCATCTTCTGGCTCAGCATCAGCAGTTGCTTCTGGAATGGTTCCAGCGGCACTTGGAACCGACACAGGTGGGTCTATTCGTCAACCTGCGAGTATGTGTGGAATCGTCGGATTTAAGTCTACTTATGGACGTAATTCTCGAAAAGGAGTTATATCCATGGCTAGTTCTCTCGACACCCCAGGAACTTTCACAAAAACAGTCGAAGATGCAGCATTTCTCTACGAGATAATGGCAGGTTACGATGCTGGCGATTCCATGAGCCTTCAGGAGCCAACAGCTATCAATCCCGCTATTTGGGATAAAAAAGACTTAAAATGAATCAAAATTGGAATCCCAAAAGAGTATTTTATAGAAGGAATCGAGAAAGGAGTACAAAAAGAGATCGATGGAGCTATAAATACACTTCGTGAACTCGGAGCAGAAATCAAAGATGTAAGTCTCCCTCATACAGAATATGGTCTCGCTGTATACTATATCGTCATGCCAGCAGAAGTTTCAACCAATCTTTCACGTTATGACGGAATTCGCTTCGGACATACGCATGGAGGAGGAGCAGATATTGCTATGAGTCGAAGTGAAGGCTTTGGAAAAGAGGCTCAGAGACGTATTATGCTTGGGTCTTTTGTCCTCTCTTCTGGTTTTTATGATGCCTATTATCGTCGAGCATCTCTTGTGCGAGAACTTATCAAAGATGATTTCAAGAAAGCATTTGAAGAAGTGGATATTATTATCACTCCAACAGCACCATCTGTTGCATGGAAAATCGGAGAAAAAGTGGATGATCCGCTCAAAATGTATCTTTCCGATATTTTTACCGTAAATGGAAGTCTTGCCTGACTTCCAGGACTTTCTCTTCCTGTCGGATATACTCTTCCGGAAGACGGTGGAATAAGAGAACTTCCTGTCGGTCTTCAGATTCTTGGACCATTGCTCGGAGAAGAAAAAGTATTTGAAGTAGCTTATGTTCTGCAGCAAAATTTGAAAGAAAACATCAACGAAAAAAAACCTCAAATATTTTAAGAAACATATTGAGCGAAGAATATACGTTCTGTCAATGCTTTATGTAGGCATATATCTTGCATTATAGAGAACTATCTTGTATAATACCCCCATAGATAAATATTCTTTTTACATAAAAATATGTTTCAGAAAACCAAAGACTCTACCATCTTTCTTGCTATGCAAACTAAGAGTGATATTGGGGATATAGTCGATTATACCAATCAGCTCTTTGATTTTGCTCTCGAGACGAATGTTTCAGATATTCATATCGAGCCAAGCAAACATTTTATCACCATTCGTTTTCGTCAAAGTGGTGATTTTCTCTTTGTGGATAAACTTACACATGATGAATATACCAAGCTTCTTTCTCGAATCAAAATTCTTGCCAATATGCGTATCGACGAGAAACATAAGCCTCAAGATGGAAAAATATCATTTGTATCAGAAAAGGCTGACGGTGAGCTCGTTGATATACGTGTCAGCATTATACCTATTGTCGATGGTGAAAAGATTGTTATGCGTATTCTCCGACAGAATGCTGATATGCTCTCTCTTGATAAACTCGACTTTCTCGATGTAAATCTTAATAAAATAAAAATCAGTCTCGCTAGTAAATATGGGATGATTCTGGTTGCAGGTCCTACAGGGTCAGGTAAATCTACGACTCTCTTTTCTATGCTTCGATATTTTGATCCCCTCGCATATAATATCGCAACACTGGAAGATCCTGTCGAATACAACATTCCTCATATCAATCAAACACAAGTAAAACCACAGATTGGTTTTGATTTTGCCAGTGGGCTTCGCTCTCTTGTTCGTCAAGATCCTGATATTATTATGGTCTGAGAAATTCGAGATAAAGAAACTGCTATGCTTGCAATCGAAGCGGCTCTTACGGGACATTTAGTACTTTCAACAATACATACAAATAGTGCTGCTGGAACGATTCAACGACTTATCAATATGAACATAGAACCATTTTTGATTTCATCTGCTCTCAAAATGGTCATTTCACAACGTCTTGTGAAGAAAATATGTCCTCATTGTAGTACCCCTTATAAAATAGTTGATCCTGCGATACAATCAACTGTATCTGGATATTTAAGTCATGTTATCGAGGATGATGTAGCAAATATTGATTTTTACAAAGCACCAGGATGCGAAAAGTGTGATATGTCTGGGATATCAGGGCGAATGGGAGTGCATGAAGTATTGGTAATAAATGAGGAGCTTGATTCTTTGATTCTTGGAAAGGCTCCCGTACACGAAATCGAAGAAAAAGCATGTGAACTTGGTATGATTACTGTTATGCAAGATGGTCTTATAAAAGCAGCAACAGGGAAAACTACTATCGAAGAGATTATGAAACTTATATAATCATACCGTATGATATTTTCAAAAATTAAACAATTTTTCCAACGAACTTCAAAAAAATCTGAAAATATCAGTACTATTTCAGATGCCTTAACATGGCTAAAAACATGTCAAAAAGCAGGAGATTTTAACACAGCAATAATTGCAGCCAAGGAGCTTATTTTGAAGAGTCAAACGGGTATTACTTATTATGAGAGTGCCAAACGGAAGATTATGGTTCTCGAAAATTCTAATATTGAAACTATTTCACTCGCGGCAAAAGAGAAACATAAGAAAATTGATGCTCTGTTAATTGATCTCTATAAAGAGATTAACAGTATCGAGAAAATCAGTGGACAGATTGAAAAAGAACATCTCGATAAGAAAACCAAAGAAGAAATTATTGCAAAAAAACAAAAGTTTAAGATTCATACAAAAGAACTCAATGAACTATTTCATAAAAAAGAATATACAGATGTGCTTGTTTTAGCAAAAAAACTTGTATCAGAATTTCCTAATGAAAAATGAGCGCTCAACATGCTCACAAAAGCACAGAAACTCTATGATAAAGAAAAAGTAAAACAAACTGATCGTCAGATCAGAGATGAGAAACTCAATAATATATTACAAGAAGTCGGAGTTGAAATGGAAGATATAAAAAGTAAGAAAAATACCTCTGCTTTTAATAAATTCTCATTTTTTATAAAAAATTTCAGACTCAAAAGTCTCGAGAAAAAGGAGTTTCTGAAAAGACAAAAAGCATTGAATGATATAGAACAACTTCTTCTAAAATCAGGGACGATAGACGATATACGTCTTGAACATTTTGATAATTCTATTCTTTCTACTCTTCACACGGGACTTACTAAGGATATTAATAATTTTTCTATTCATGGTTTTGATTTTTTTGGGAAAATTCATGGAAAAGACAAAATTATCGGTGATACTTTTGGGTATCATAAAGAATGAAATAAAACACTTTTTTATATAGGTGATGCGACTGGACATGGGGTTCAGGCTGGCTTTACCGTCGCTCTTCTTTCTAAGATATTTTTTGAATTTTCCAAAAAAGTAAAAGATTTCTGAGAATTATTTGTAACGATGAATAACGAACTTAAAAAAAGAATTAAAGGGAGGATATTCGTAACATCTGTCTTTTTTCAACTTGATAATTCTAATAATAAGCTTACATTTATTTGAGCAGGACACGATCCTATGCTTCTCTATAGAAGACAAACAAATACTATAGAAAAGATTATACCATGAGGACTCGCTCTTGGAGTACGTCTTATTCCAAATATCTCATCTGTAAAAGTCAAAGATATTGAAATGTTGGATGGAGATATTTTATTTGGATATACTGATGGTATTATAGAGGTAAAGGACGCGTTCAATACGATGTACGGTATTGATAGAATGGAAAAAAGTTTCAAAATCCATGCGCATAAATATGAATACAATCCAGAAAAAATCTATGAAATGATGATGCGCGATATAGATGAATTTCGTGGAAAACTCCCTTTTGAGGATGATGTATCTTTCTTTATATTCTCCAGAAATTTCAAAAAAGATCTCGTTTCCAGCAAGGAAGAACTCGCAAATCTTATGAAAGAAATGGATATCAAAAAAGTAGGGAAAAAGGATATTGATTTCATCAATAAAACCAAACAACAAATCATAGATACTATGAAACAAGAGCGTCATGAACGAGAACTTAAGATCCGACTCGATCGACTCAATCGACTCTATCAAATGGCTGAATTTACTAAAATCAAACAGGAAGTATATCTCTATTTTCGAGAAGGATACATACATGAAAAAATGCGTTTCTATCTTGAAAAAGCCCTAGAGAATGAGCATAAATCCATTATCAGAAAACAAGATGAAAAACTTAAAAGAAAATATGAAATGCTCCAAGAGTTATACAGAAAAGGAGAATATGAATTAGTAATGAAAGAAACTCTCGATGTACTTTTCAAAAATGGAAAAATATAATATGAAAAAATGATTTCAATAAAGAAAATTGCCTGAAATTCGCTATCCCCGTAGCAAGCTAACGGGGTATTACGCGAATTTCTCGCTACACTACGCTTGACGACCGGCAATTTCTAAAAAGTAATTAGAGTAGGAAGAGTGGAATCCCACGCCGCAAGCAGCGGGGTATAAGAATTTAATGAATAAAGTCACCCATTACTAAAAATCTATGCTTTTCTGAAAAAAACAATTTATACAACCAGATGGTACTTTCAATAGTGCTCTTTTTCAACAACTGCTCAATGATACGAAACATGCTATAAAAACAGGAAAAAAACCAGGACACTTTACTAGGAAAGAAGCAAAACCTATTATTCTTGGTGGCATCGCACCAAAAGAAACATGGAACTTTATCAATAAACTTTCCAATTTTCTCTCCAGTGGTATCGATCTCAAATCCGCATTCTCCATCGTACAAAAACAGATCAAGAATCCGAAACTGAAAATGATCGTAAATGAGATCCGTCTCAATCTCGATCATGGACTATCTATATCAGATACTATGAAACAATATAAAAAATATTTTGATCCGCTCATTATTTCTCTTATTGAAGTAGGAGAAAAAACGGGTGCCCTTCCAAAGGTACTTGCAGAATTAGAAGTGAGTCTATTGGATAGTATCGAGCTGAAATCGAAGATACGTGGAGCTATGATTTATCCGATTATTCTGATAACTCTCGCTCTTTCCATGGTAACTTTTATGCTTACCTTCATCCTGCCAAAAATTACAGAATCCTTTACAAAAACGGGGGTTGCCATACCAGGACTCACGCAATTTATGATGGATTTATCACAATTTATCATTCATCATTATATTTTTATTATCCTTATTATTATCGGTTTCTTTGCACTCTTATGGGCAATGAGGCGGTTTTATTTTGGTCAAATCATACTCTCATATATATCCTTCAAAATTCCTATATTTGGACATATCAAGAAGCAAGAAAATGTTATATTATTTATCAATTCTCTTAAGCTTCTTCTGGACTCCTGAGTACTGATGCTTGAGGCCCTAGAAACAGCAGCAAATATCGTACCAAATATCCAATTCAAGAAAGATATTATTCGTATAAAGAATGAGGTAGAAGCAGGAGTAAAATTAAGTAATGCTATGGGTCTTGCCATCGGGAAAGATAAAGAAACTCATTTTACCAATAACTTTTTCCCAGAAGATCTCGTACATATGGTCAGTGTTGGGGAAGAAACGGGTACTATCGGGAAAAATATCGAAAAAGTTGGGATAAATTATACGAAAGAATTGAAAAGATTTATCGCAAATCTGATGGCAGCACTTGAGCCTTTCATTATCGTTTTCGTCGGAGTACTCGTAGGAACTATTATTATTGCCATCATGCTTCCATTCTTTCAGCTTGCGAAAGTCGCCAAGAATCTATAAATACTACTTATTATAATGCATTTCATATTTTACTATTTATCTTTCCTTCCTATGCTTCATAATATGATTGTCGATTATCCTGAGAGTGATGCACTACTTGGTGTTATCATTGATAATAAATGATCGGATTTTTATTATACGGTCGGTACTTATCCCGCTATTAAAATCTCTGGGGAAATTATCCTGATTAATGAAGGAATCGAGATTATTACCGCTCAGGCAGCACAAGATTTTGCAAAATCACTCATTACTCATGATCAACATGAGAAACTACTCGCAACCAAAAATCTGGATTTTTCTTTCCAATTTCAGAACTCTCGTTTCCGTGGAAATGTCTCTTTTCAAAATGGGTACTATATGACCGTTCTCCGTCTTTTATCACAAAATATCCCCTCTATTGCCGATCTGCACCTTCCAGTTATTTATCAAGACATTACTAAAACAGGACAAGGTCTCATACTCGTAACAGGACCGACAGGAAGTGGTAAGTCTACCACTCTTGCAGCGATGATCAACGAAATTAATACGAATTATGCGAAACATATTATCACCATCGAGGATCCTATTGAATACATCCATGGCCATAAAAAATCTATCGTGGAACAAAAAGAAATCGGACGTGATGTTCCTGATTACAATACCGCGCTTATCGGAGCGATGCGACAAAATCCACAAGTGATACTCTTCGGGGAAATGCGTGATATGCACGAAATCGAAATGGCGCTCAAACTGGCTGAAACGGGACATCTCGTATTCTCAACTCTTCACACACGAAGTGCCTATCAGACCATTTCCCGTATCATCGATGCCTTCCCCGCTGGACAACAGAACCAGATTCGTCTCCAGCTTGCTGATACGCTTGTAGCAGTTTTTTCACAACGTCTTCTCAAAAAAAGTGATGGAAGTGGAATGATTCTTGCCAAAGAAATTCTCATCAAAAATACGGCTATTTCTCATCTCATTCGAGAGAATGAACTCCATCAGATTCCTTCTATTATGCAGACATCGAGTCGTGAAGGGATGCAAATTATCGAGCATGATCTTTTGAACTTTATCAACGAAGGCGATATCACACTCGAAGAGGGACTCAAATATGCCAATATGCCAAAATTTATCAAGGAAAATGTAAATAGCTAAACTAAAAATATTTATGATTTGATTCTTTGATTCCTGAATTGGTGGACTGACTGTCCTGGAAGAATTTCGGAAAATACTTCCCGAGTACAACTATCTCTATTTCGGGGACAATGCACGATGTCCTTATGGAGGACTCGACGATACTACCATTCGTCAATATACCGAAGAAGGAGTACAATTCCTTTTCGATCAAGGTGCTACTATTGTCATACTTGCCTGCAATACCGCAACCGCTCATGCGATTCGATATCTTCAACAAGTTAAATTTCCAGACCGTAAGATTCTCTGAGTCACTATCCCTGGAGCAGAACGAATTCTCGAAGGAAACTATAGAAAAGTTGGAGTTCTCGCCACCGAATCCACCGTCAAAAATCGTGCCTACAAAGACCGAGTTCATATCATCGATAATACCATTAAGATTCAAGAAATCGCTGCTCCAGAACTCGTTCCTTTGATAGAAGCATGAATTTTTGAGTGAGAACTGATTCGAGAAATACTCAAGAATCATCTTGATAAATTCGATTGAGATATAGAGGCAATTGTTCTCGGTTGCACTCATTACCCCTATGTTCGATCTACAATCGAACAAATTCGCCCCGGAATAGATATAATCGATCCAGGATTTGAAGCAGCAAAAAAATTCGCTTCCTATCTGGGGAGACATCCAGATATAGAAGCGAAAATTAAGAAGAGAGGGGAAGTGAGGAAGGTTTGGAGTAAGATGTAATTATATTTTTACTGTATCGTATTTATCTCTAAATTCCATATAATTGAAACACACTGCTTTCTGAGGATAATTTTGATAAAAATCCTGCAAAGACGAGGTATAGATATCTTCCGTTATGAAGCATACATCCTTTCCGACCTTAAGAGGAATAAGGAATCCATGATGATTTTCATTAATTGTCAAAATTCCATCACTAAAACATTTTGATTCTTTCGGAAAGAAGAGATGATGGAGAATCGCTTCTTCGGAATATCCGGAAAGGAGACCGATTTCATTGATAGCAACTTTTATATTCCCGATCGTCAATGTTCCCATAAGTCGTGCCACGAGAGAAAGGACTTTTTTCATATCATAAATCTCATGCTTATTGAAGCCTGCCTCGTTTTTATTTGAAATATTAACGAATTGTGCTTCAATACCAGGACTATTCTCGATTTTATTGTTTCATACTTTATATAGCACATGTCCTGTAAGAGAAGCGTTTTTGAAACCATCAGGAGTAGAATCTTTCACTTTTCATCATCGAAGTTCGATTCCGCATTGACCTAAAAATTCTTTTCAAAGAAGCCCTTTATTATCGAGTTTACAATCTCCTTCAAAAACTTTCTGTGCAAAAAATAATATATTGTCTTCGCTCATTTTTTCAATATTTATCTCATCAATTTCCACCCGGAATCCAATGAGATCAGTCATAAGATCCGCACTCATATATTTACGGTTGTAAATCAATTTCTGAAGGATTTTACTGAATTGTTTCGTTCGATATACAAATTGTCAGCAGACATGTATCGGTTGAGTCTTGTCGGGAGAATTATATACGAAATTGAAACTACGATCATTCTGATTTATTACTTTCAATCCCTTGATAGAACGGACTTTATCGATAATGTGTCCGAGAGATTTTTCAAGTTCTATCACAAGAGAATTGTCTATTATATCATCGACAGCGGACATTGTTTTCAATATAGCACAGTTGATAATTTTTGAATATCCTTGATTCTTCTCATCAGCAATACCTTCCATGAAATCAAGGAATTCTTTGAGGGAGTTCCATTTTTTCCCTTCCAATTCTTGTGGTATTTTCAAGAGAAAAGAGTTCTTCATCTGATTGATAGCTTCGGTATATACAAGATTAATACGACCGAGAAGACTTTTCTTTGCCGATTTCTTTGTTTTTTGAATACCCGTTTCTTTATAGAGAAGATCTTCCAATTCATCTCTGGAAAGTCCTTTAATAGAATAGAGATCAAGCATCGTAAGCCCCTCCCATACTCACTTTTCCATAATCTCAGAAAAGGCCTTGTATGATTTAATATCAAGCTTTGAAAGTCCTGAACTTTTCCCCATCATAGAATTCATAAAAGATTTTGTTTTTGAAAAATAAAGTTTTCCCTATAATACCACAAATACCTCTTTTTTTCAACTATTATGATACTTTTTTATGGGAAATGACACGTATCGGACGGAGTAAAGGCTCTTGTGGAATCACTTCATATCCCCATCGATATCCGCGATGATGCCGATGAGAATATTGATTTTTCCCTCTATAGTGCGATTATCCCCACTCCAGGAGTTGCTCCAAGTAATCGAATCTACCAGTCGAATACCATTCTCTCCGAGATGGATTTTGCTGCGCGATACTTACCAAAAGGGTTCAAAACTATTTGTATCACAGGAACCGATGGAAAATCTACCACCGCTTGGATTCTCTATAAACTTTTTTGTAGTGAATACGGAGAAGAGAAAGTTTTTCTCTCAGGGAATTTTGAAATCCCTTTTTCGGAAACCGTTCGACAGATTAGAGAACAAGGACTCAAACGAGGCTTTATCGTCATAGAAGTTTCCAGCTTTATGGCATATAATCTCTCTTGTTCATCAGGATTAAAAAGTCTTGAATTATTTCCAAAGTGAGAACGAGAATGAGGTTTTCATCCTGATTATTCTATTTTCACCAATTTTGAGACCGATCATCTCAATTGGCACTCTGATTTACAAGATTATTTCGAGGCGAAAATGCGATTATTTCAGTTCACAAAAGAGGCATCTTTTGTGAACGAACAAGTATTTACTCGTGCAAATGAATTTGGATTGAAAATTCCGACAAACATACCGAATGTACGGATATTCTGAATAGATAAAAATTATACTGTCATTACGAACGAAGCAAAGATATCCAGAACAAATAAACCCTTAGATTCTGAAATTATTCCGAGCTTCCTCAAAGATAGAACCGATGGTGAAAATATCATCATCTCTGGTCGCAAGAAATACCTCCTGAGTGAGACACAATTTTCATGAATTCATAATGCAATGAATATCCTTTCTGTAACACTAGTGACAAATGCTCTCAAAATTTGTTCCAAATGAACGAGAGAATATCTCAGACACATATCTGGACTCGCGCATCGTCTCGAGTTTGTGACTGAGAAAAATGGAATACAATTCATCGATGATTCCAAATCCACTTCCGCACAAAGTCTCATCGCCGCACTTGGATCATTCGAAGATAAGAAAGTAATCCTCATCGCTGGAGGTTCTGATAAAGGAGATACTTTCGAACATCTTGGAGTCATTCTTACTAAGAAGGTAAAACATGTCGAACTCATTGGACAGACTCAGGAAATCCTCGGAAAAATCTGTGAACAATATGAAGTTTCCTATCATTTTAGTGAAAATATGGATGAAGCAGTTCTATGAGCAATAAAAACTGCAAAATCCTGAGATATCATTCTCCTCTCACCAGGATGTGCGAGCTTCGGAATGTTCCGGGATTATCTTGATCGAGCCAATAAATTTCGAGAAACCGTGACAAAAATTTAAGGAAAATATTTTGTTATCTCAAATGATTATCTTCGGATAATCATTTTTTATTAAATTCTTATACCCCGCTGCTTGCGGCGTGGGATTCCACTCTTCCTACTCTAACTACTTTTTAGAAATTGCCGGTCGTCAAGCGTAGTGTAGCGAGAAATTCGCGTAATACCCCGTTAGCTTGCTACGGGGATAGCGAATTTCAGGCAATTTCCTTTATTTCAACACATCGGGTCTAAAACCCCTGCTTTCAAGCAGTAAAGCTTCGAAGAAGCAAAGAAAGCTTAAATGAACAAACCAACAT